>CACZPY010000283.1 GCA_902783135.1 uncultured bacterium | reverse complement strand
CACGCCGCGCTTGGCGTAGATGTCCTGCACCATCTTGGACATGTCGATGTCCGTCGGTCCGCCGATGCGGTCGAGCATTTCGACCACGGTCACGTCGGTGCCGATCGAGTTGAAGTAGCTCGCCATCTCGAGGCCGATCACGCCGCCGCCGAGGACGATCAGCTTCTTCGGGGCCTTGGTCAGCGCGAGGACTTCGCGGTTGGTCACGGCGTCGCCCGAAGCGACCGCTTCCTTGAGCCCGGGGATCGGCGGCACCGCCGCGACGGAGCCCGCCGCGATGATGAGCTTCTTGCCTTCATAGCGCTCGCCGCCCGCTTCGACCACGAAACCGTTGTCGCTCTTGCCCGCGATCTTGGCCGCCGCCTTGACGACGGTGACCTTGGCGCCCTTCATCTGCATCGCGACGCCGGAAACGAGGGTCTTGACGACCTTGTCCTTGCGGGCGATCACCGCCGCGTGGTCGATCGAAGCCTTTTCGCTCTTGACGCCGTAGTGTTCGGCGCCGCCCTTGGCGTAATCGTAGAGCTTCGCCGAGTAGAGCAGAGTCTTGGTCGGGACGCACCCCTCGTTGAGGCAGGTGCCGCCGAGCGCGCGCTCCTCGAAGAGCGCCACGGTCATCTTCTTGTGCCCGGCGCGTTCCGCCGCACGGTATCCGGCGGGGCCGCCGCCGATGATCAGAATGTCATACACCATTTTCAAATCCTTTCAATTACAACGCGAGCAGGAACTCGATGTTTTCCAGACGCTCGGCGAGGACCTTGAGGAACTTCGCCGCCGGAGCGCCGTCGACCACGCGGTGGTCGAAGGTCAGCGACAGACCCATCGCCTGATAGAACTCGACCTCGCCGTCGGCGGTCTCGCGCGGACGAAGCGAGAGTCCGCACACGCCGAGGATCGCCGTCTGCGGCGGGTTGATGATCGGGGTGAAGCTCTCGATGCCCTGCGCGCCGAGGTTGCTCACGGTGAAACTGCCGCCCGAGAGCTCGGCCGGGGAGATGTTGCCGTCCTTGCACGCCGCCGCCTTCGCCTTGACCCACTGCGAGATCTCGCGGAGCGACATCTTGTCGGCGTCGGGCATGACGGGCACGAAGAGCCCGCGCGGAGTATCGACCGCGCAGCCGAGCTGCGCATGGCTGAAACGGCGCATGGTCCTGCCGTCTAGGAAGTTCGCGTTGATGTCCGGGAACTCGGGCAGCGTCCGCGCCACCGCGAGCAGAATGAAGTCGTTGATCGTGACCTTCTCGAGGCCGTAGCCCTCGCTCGCCTTCATCCGCTTGCGCAGATTCACGATCGCCGTCGCGTCGAAGGTGCGGTTCAAGGTCAGCTGCGCCATCGTCGCCAGCGAGCTGTGCATGTTCTCGGCGATGACCTTGCGGAGGCGCGTGATCGGCTCGTCCGCGTACGCCGCCGCCGCCGGGGCCGGAGCCGCCGCTTCCGCCTTGGGGGCCTCGGCCGCCGGAGCCGCGCCCGCGGGCATGTCGAACTTCTCGCCCGGCTGACCGATCACCGCTACCGGAGTGCCGACCGCGACTTCCTCACCGGCCGGAACGAGCTGCTTCAGCAGCGTGCCCTCGACTTCCGCGAGGCACTCGAAACTCGACTTGCCGGTCTCCTGCGAAAAGAGCGCCTGACCGACCTTGACCTGTTCGCCCTCCTGGACGAGCCACTCCGCCAGCAACGCGCTCTCATCGGATACGCCCATCTGCGGCATCTGCACAATCGTAGCCATTTTTTCTTTTTTCCTTTTAGTTGTTTTTTGCTTTGCCTCAGCGCGCCTGCCGTGCCTTGCCGGTCGTCGTGCGCTCAGTCATGTACAAAAGTACACTCCTTCGCGACTCCTCCCGCAAAACCCGGCATCCATCGCCGATGCTTCGCAAAAAATGTTAAAAAATAATTGGTTGTGGTTGTTCTTGACGACTCTGTTATTTTGCGTTTGCATCGGTCAGTTGTCGATGCTTCGCAAAAATTTTAGTGATTATATGTTAGTGGTTGTTTTTACCGTTCTTGCTATTTTGCGTTTGCATCGGTTCGGGTTGCCCGTTCATGCCCGTTCATGTCCGTTCCTCTGCTGCGACCGATGCTTCGCAAAAAATGTTAAAAAAATATATGCTAGTGGTTGCTCTCGATGACCCTCAAACCACTTTCACCTTTCCCGACAGCCGTTTCTTGAGTTCCTCCGGGAATTTGTCGTCCGTGACCAGCACGTCGATGTCGGTCAGATGCGCGAAAGTGAACGGCAGCAGCGCTCCGACCTTGCTCGAATCCGCGAGCATCACCACCCGGCGCGCCCGCTTGATTACCGCGCGCTTCAGCAACGCGTCCAACTGATGTCCCACCGAAAATCCCGCCGCCTCGTCGAAGCCGCTCGTGGACATGAACGCCGTATCGATGTTCAGCTCCGCCAGCTGGGTCTCGATCGAGGGGTTGGATACCGAGATCGTGTTGCGCGCGATCGTTCCGCCCAGCATCACCACCGCCGGACGCGCCTTGCGCGTGGCGATCTCCAGCGCGATGTTGGGGGCGCTGGTCACCACCACCATGCGCTCGTCGGGCAATCTGCGCGCCAGCACCATCGCGGTCGTGCCGGCGTCGATGAAGATCCCCTTGCCGGGTTCGAACAAGTTGAGCGCTTTTTCGGCGAGACGCTGTTTATCCGGCAGATTGCGCTGTTCGCGTTCGCTGTAGAGGTCCTCGCTGAGGCCGTAGCGCCCCGGCAGGTAACGGGCGCCGCCCCGGGTCAGGATGATCGAGTTTTCTCCGGAAAGGTAGTCCAGATCGCGGCGGATCGTCATCTCGGACCAGTTGCCGAAAGCGGCGGCGAGTTCTCCGATGGAGACCTCTCCCCGTTCTTCGATGAACCGGCGAATCGCTTCGCGCCGTTCCTTCATGGAGCACCCCGGTATTTGGCTATTGTACAATATATTATAATATAGATGTAATTGGCGTGTAAATCAAACACTTTTTTGTGAAAATATTTCACGAGATTGTGATTTTTCAACACAGCGCGACATCGCGGACGGTCCGCCGCGCGGAATATCGGAATGGAAAATCCGCCGCAAAACTTGAATATATGCGTTTGTCAGCGTATTTTAAGGGAGTTTCCGCAAATCGGAAATTCCGAGGATGAAATCCTGATATTTATATTAATTATATTTTTTGAGGTAAAGAAGTTATGAAGAAAGCCAAGTTTTTGTTACTGATCCTGATCGTGCTGATCGTCGGCGGCGCGTTCGTGTGGGGCATGCGTTACGGATTCGAGCACTCCGAAACGGTGCGCAATCTCTTTTCCAACGCGACCAACGAAGTCACCGGCGAAGCCGGACCCGACGCCGAGGCGGCGCTCGCTGCGCGCGGACGACTGACGGCGTTGGTGTCGATGTACATCTTCGCCGTAATCACGGTGCTGCAGTTCGTGGCATTGGCGACCTGCGTCTGGGTGGTGTCGGGCGTCCGCTCGGCGGAGGGATCGACCGATTTGAAGCTCAAGCAGCTGGAAAATGCGGAGATATTTTTCGACATCCCGCTGTACGTCGGTCTGTTCGGTACGGTGTCGGCGTTTCTGGTGATGACCTTCTCGCCGCAGTCGAGCCGCCTCATCGCGTACAGCTCCACGCTGATCGGCATCATCTTCAGTCTGGTCTTGCGGCTGACGCTGCAGTACCCGCTGCGCAAGCGTCTGATCGCGGATAAGGCGGGAGGCGACAAGTGAATCGGGCGATCCTGATCGTCATCTGCGACTTTCTGGTCTCGGCGATGCTGTCGATGATGACCGGCATGGTGCCGGCGCACACCGGCGGCACGGGCGTCGGCTTGGACGAGCAGACGACCCGGGCGCTGCTGGCGGATATGAACGCCAATCGGAACGCCTTGGAGCGGATGCGCGAACTTCTGCGCAAGACCGTGCGGCAGAACGGCGGCGCCAACGCGGAACAGGAGCAGAAGCTCCGCGAACTGGCGGAGCAGATCGTATCGCTGCGGCGCGATGCGGAGTTGTTGAAACGGGCGCAGGACAAGCGGCCGCTCGGCAAGCTCACCGCGAAGCAGCTGCAGACCCGCCTCGAAGCGGAACTGCGCCGGCGGATGCGCGTCGAGATGGAACTCAAGGACAAGCGCGAGGACCTCGGCGCGACCGCCAAGGAGTTGAAGGAACTGCGGCAGGATTTCCGCGAAACCAGCAAGTCGGTCGCCGAACTCACCCGAAGCAACGCCGAAGTGCAGCGGCATCTGGAGCGCTCCCGCGCGGAGCTGCGCCGCACCGAGGCGGCGCTCGCCGAATCGCAGAGCGCCCGCTGGAACGCCGAAAGCGAACTCAAGGAAAAGTCGCACGAACTGCAGCGCGCCGGAGCCGACCTCGCCGACGTGCGCAAGGCGCTCAAGGACATGAACGCCCGGATCGGGCAGAGCACCGCCGAAACCGGTTCCCTGCGTCAGACGCTCGCGTTCACCTCGGGGCAGCTCGACTCCGCGACGCGGCAGGCGGCGGAACTCAAGGATCAGCTGCGGCGCACCGTCCGGGCGCACAATCAGGTGGTGCTCGAACGCGACGAGGCGCGACACAAGCAGGAAGAACTCAAGCGGCTGGTCCGCACCACCGTTCAGGAGTTGTCGCAGGCGCGCAAGGCCGCCGAGGAAAGCCGCGTCGCCAAGGCGGAGGCGGTCGGCAAACTCACCGCCGTCTCCAACGAACTCAAGGAGGCGAAGCGCAAACTCGGCAACCATGTGCTGCAGTGCTACGGCAACGGCGCGGTGGCGCTGGAGGTGGCGGTGCGCGAGGAGCGGCTGATGGGCGAACAGCGCGGCGGCGGCACCTACTATCTGCCGCTGGTGGAGCTGGGCAAACAGATTTATCTCGTCGGGCATCTGGATCAGTTCGTCGGCGACCGCGACCGGCCGCTCGTCTTCCACAAGGTGGTGCAGGCGGCGATGTTCGTTTCCGTCCCCGGCGGGAAAGCGGCGGCGGGACAACCCTTGGCGGGACCGGTGATGTCGGCGGCATCCGAGCCGCGTCTGGCGGCGGTCCGCACCCAGATGAACGGCCGCAAGCCGCTCAAGGCGCTGACGCTCGAAGCGTTGCGGGAGCGGGGGGTGCATGAGCTCTATCTCTTCAAAGCCAACACCTTCGGGCGCGACAGCACCGAACTGGAAGGCCGGTGCAGTCTGGACGTTTCGGAGAGCGTGCCTTACATCTTCATCCGCAACTCCTCGTCGCGCAGCGAACTCAAGGCGGAGCCGGGCGATCTCATATTGACCCGCGAGGGCGATTACGCCGCGATCGTGGTGGATGCGCTGCCGCGCACCTTCGGCCGCGGCGAAGTGGTGCGCGCGTTCGTGTTCCCGAATGCGGAGGTGTGGAAGGATCCCCGGCTGATCCCGTTCGAAAAACCGCGCGACGCCAAGTACTTCGACGCCTTCGCCGCCGCCGTGCGCGACATCCGGGAGCAGCTCAATCCCCGTCGCCGCCGCCGCTGAGTTGGTGGAGCAGCCGCAGCGTCTTCAAGCCGTCGAACCAGCGGTGGAACGCGCGTTCGCGCGCCGTCTGGTCGGGTGGAGTGTTGGCGAGGATGCGCTTCCAGTTTTCCCCGAAGCGTGCTGATCCGAGGAATTTCTGCACCACGGGCGGCAGCGCCGCCGTGAACTTTTCCGGATCGGCGAGTATTCCCGGGCTTTTCGCCGCGTCGAGCAGAAATTTCAAGTCGTCATAGGCGGCGGGGGCGATGCGGTTGAGCGGTTTCCCCGCGAGGAGTTTACGCAGCGCTGGCCCCGTGCCGAAGGTGTTGCGCCCCGAGAGCCGCGCCGAGGGGTGCGTCAGCACCGCGTCGACCTCGAAGAACTTTTCGCACTTCGCGCACTCCTGCAGAAAGTAGAAGTCCTCGCCCGCGTTCCGCACCTTCATCCCCCCGGTGCGGACGTACGCCGCGCCCCGCACCGCGAAGGCGGAGCCGATGCTGAAAAACGCGTAGGGCGACCCCGCGCGGCGCAGATCTTCGACATAGTCGCGCAAATACGCTTCGTACTCGCGGATCGCCCGTTCCAGTTCCGGCGTCGCCCCCGGCTCGTGGCGGAAGCCCACGGTGCAGAACCCGGCTTCGGGATGGGCGGCGAACCCCGCTTCGACGTTCTTGAAATAGTCTTTCTCGACGCGGGTATCCGCGTCGAGCGACCAGATCAGCGTATCGTCGACGCTTTCCGCGTCGTGCGCGGCGACGAAGGCGTCCATCCCGAGTTTGCGCGCCCTGCCGACGCCGCCCGTTATACCGGGGGCGTAAAGTGCGAACAGACCGGGAAACTTCCGAGTTTGTAGGTACTTGAGGGTGTCGAGCGAGGGGCGTTCCGGCGCGCCCGCGGGGTGGTTCACCACCACGATCACGGCGACGGGGCGCGGAGCGCGTTCCAGCGCCGCTTCGAGCGCATCGAGCGTGCGCGGGAGTTCTTCGACTTCGTCGCAGGCGGGGATCACGACCGCGCGTAAAAAGTCCGCGCCGAGGCGGGTGTTCACACCGCTTCGGCGCAGATACTTTTCGAAGACGTGCGCGTTCAAGATGCTATTTGGCGCGGAGCACTTCGCAGATCGGCTTGCCGTCGACGAGCAGCTCCTTCACCGCCCAGCTGCCGTCGCGGTGGATGTCCACGACCAATACGGCGGAACGCTTGGGGTCGCGCGTGACCTCGCGGAGCAGTTTTTCCGCCGGCTTCGCCAACGGCTCGTTGAGGTAGAAGCGCTCGAAAGGCATCCCGACCCGCTTGACGATCCGACCGGGAGCGCCCCGCACTGCGGAAAATTTGACTCCTTTCACGAACGTCGATCCCGCCGGCGTTTTGCCGACGGGGAACAATCCGGTCGCGACCGCGAAGCCGTCCGGCCCCGGTTTCAGCACCGCCGCGTATTTGAGAACATAACGCTCTGAATACTCCTCTTCGCCCATCTTGATCTCGGCGGGGCAGTCGACGTTCAACTGCAGATAGTGTCCGCGCATCGGGTCGTAGGGATCGTAGGCGCGAAGTTTGAAACGCATCTCGACCGGCGGCTCGGCGGGGCGCTCGAACTTGAGCACCGTGCGCACGGGGAAGTACAGCGCCGCCGCGAAGAACACGATGTAGGCGAAAAGACGCAGGAAATTGGGTTTGGTCAGCATTTTATTACCTCCCTTCCCGGAACCGGCGCCGGAAGTAGAAGAAGTTCGCGCTTATCAGCACCGCGCCGATCGCGATGAAGGCGATCGCCCGCGGCAGTACGCCCAAATCGGCGTCGAAGAAGCGGCAGACGATCAGCAACAGCACCAGCGCGATGCCGCCGTTGTAGGTCAACAGCCGTCCGCGCTTGAAGCCGTCGAGCATCAGCACCGCGCCGTAGACCCCCATGTAGACGTTGAAGATCACCTTCATCACCTCCGGATCGACGCGGCAGTAGTGCAACAAGGGCAGCAGCACCGCCAGCCCGGTGGCGAGGCGCTTCGCGTCGAGGCGGCTCTGCGGGAACAGCCGGATGTTGTTCGCCAGCACCACGCCGGTGAAGATCCAGTACGCCCAGACGTCCCAGGGGGTTTTCGTGGAGTAGCGCGCGTCGAAGAAGCCGGCGTTGGTGCTCGCGATGCCGAGCAGCACCAGCATGAAGATGAACGACGTGAAGAGCCACGGATTCCGCAGATAGGTCTCGTGCCGCTCCGAAAGCCGCCACCCCGCGTAGATCATCGTCCCCGCGAGTGCGAAGCACGCGAGCGGCGGGTAGCCGCCTTCGAAGCCGCAACTCACGAGCCCGAAGACCGCGACCACGACCGTCAGGTAGCGCGCCCACACCCGGTTGGGGTTTCCGCTGCTGATCTGGATGTGGAGCATCGGCAGTATGGCGACGGCGCCGATGACGCAGTAGAGGTTTTCCATGGGGCCGAGCGAGCGGCCGGCGTGCAGCAGAAACAATCCGAACGAGTAGATGGTCGTGAGCGCGATGCTGTTGAAGATATAGACGAAAGGCAGCGAAACGAGCAGTACCAACAGCATATACTCCGGCAGCGTGCCGCCGGTGTGGTAGATCTGCCCCACCACTCCGATCAGCGTCGCGGCGGCGGCGCTCGTGAGCACGGCGGTGAACTCTCTCCACAGCTGCCCCTTCTGCCCGAGGATGGTGATCATCGCCGAGACGAACGCCAGCGCCAGCGGGATCGCGGCGATGCCGATACGCTGGAACTTCGAGAAGAAATCCCAGTTGTAGTTGAAGAAGAGCACGATGCCGGCGGCGATCATTCCCGCGCCGATGTAGAACAAGGTGTAGATGAAGCGCCACGGCGGGGGTTTGAGGTCGAGTTCGTCGTGGCAGTACTTGGTCAGCGCCTCCGCGGCGGTGTCGTCGATGACATTGCCGCGAAGTTTCGGAATCTCCGCGAGCAGCCACCGCAATCCGTCTTTATTGTAACTCATGTTTTCCCCCGAAACAAGTGGTAACTTCCAATGCACCGCCGAGGAATATAACACGCCATGCGGCGAGGTGCAAGCAAAAAAATTCAAATGTGGACGAAATAACTGTTGACTTTTGCGTTTTTTTCATTATTTTATCACCATCATGAGAAACATTCTGTACCGGCATCTGGATTGGACGCGCCCGCTGGCGGAGACGGCGGCGGAGGCGTTGCGCAAACTCGCGCGCGGCGTGTTCCCGGCGGATTTTTCCCACCTCGTCGTCGTGGTGCCGACGGCGGAAGCGGGGCGGCTGCTGCGGGAGCGCGTGGCGGAGCTGTGCGCCGACGCGGGGGGCGCCGTCGGTCTGGACATCACGCAACCGGAGTTTCTGCCGCATCCCGCGCCGGCGGCGACGCCGGGACAGGTGCTGCTGGCGTGGCGCAACACCCTGGGCAAAGTCGACGGACGCGACTTCGCGGAGCTTTTCCGCAACGGGGTGCTGGAGCGCTTCCGGGATTCGGAGGAAACGCTGCTCGGTTGGGGCGAGGCGCTGCAGAAGTGCCGGATGAGCCTCGCCGCCGAAGCGCTCGACCTCGAACGCGCTGCCGCCCGTCTGGACGAACTGTGCCGCCGCAGCGCCTCCGAAAACAGCGAAGCGGAGTTCTGCCGTTTCCGCGAGTTCCGCGAACTGGAAAAACACTACCTGCGTTCCCTGCGCGAACTTTCCGGCGGCCGCCCCGATCCGGCGGTCGCCCTGCTCGACGCGGTGGAGCATCCGCGCCTCCCGGACAGGGTGGAAACGGTGATATTGATCGACTGCTCCGACCTCGCCGCCGCGCCGCGCCGCTTTCTCGAAAACGCGCCGAAAGTCGCCGTCGAGTGCTGGATTAACGCTCCGGAATGCTGCGGTACGGGAGCGTTCGGACTGCCCGATCCGGAGTATTGGAAGCGCGAACCGATCGAACTCGATCTCCGGCGGACGGTGCGCCTCGTGCCGCGCCCCGACCGGCAGGCGAAACTGATCTTCGAGTTGCTGACGCGGGCGGAAAAACGTTCCGGCGCGGTCGGGGTGCTCGATCCCGAGGTCGCGCTGGCGCTGGAGACGTGCTCCGAACTGGCGGGGGGGAACAGCGCTTCGCCGCGGATCTTCGTCCCGCGCGAGATCCCGCTCGACACGCTGCCGTGGTCGCAGCTGCTGCTCGCCGTCGTCCGGCTCGGGCTCGACCCGACGGTCGCCAACGCGGCGGCGGTATGGGGGGATCCGCTCTTCGCCGACTACGCGCGTGACGTATTGGGCACGGCGGAGCCGACGGCGGCGCTGGAACTCCTCGACCGCTGGCGAGAGGAGCACTTCGTCGCCGACGCGGAATTTTTAGACGAACTTTTGTTGCGCCGCCCGGCGCCGCGGGGCGCCGCCGACCTCGCCAAACTCGCCGATGCGTGGCGGTCGTGGCGGAGCCGCTTCGCCGCCGAACCGCCGCTTGCGGCGGCGTACGGGCTCCTCGCGGAGATCGGCGGCGCCAACCGGCTCGAACATCTCGACTTCCGCCGCAGCGACGCCGAGGTCACGCTGCTGCGCGGCATCGTCGCCGAACTTTCGGAGCTTGCCGCTTCCCCCGCGACGCAGGCGGCGCTGCTGCGCCGTCTGCTCGGCTCCGCGCGGCTGAAGATCCGCGAGGACACGGCGGACGCGGTCGAGGCGGTGGGCTTTCTGGAATTGCCGTGGCGGAGCGACCGCACGCTGATCATCGCCGGCTTCGACGACGGGAATCTTTCCCCCTCCTCCGACGATCTTTTTCTGCCCGATCAGGCGCGGGCGGCGCTCGGCATGATCACCCGCGAACGCCGCCGCGCCGCCGACGCCATGCGCTTCAAGGCGCTGACCTTGAGCCGCCGCCTCGTGATCTTCTGCGGGCAAAGTTCGCAGACGGGTGAAACGCGGTTCCCGGCGCGGCTGCTCTTCCAGTGCCCCGCCGCGGAGCTGCCGGAGCGGGTGCGGCTGCTCTTCGGGCGGGAACTCGTCGCCGATACGGAACGTCCGGATTCCGCCGCGCCGCCCTTCCTCACCCGCCGCGCCGCGCCGCGCCGGATGCGGATCACCGGCTTCAAAAGTTACTTCGAGTGCCCGTTCACCTTCTATCTGGAGCAGGTGCTCGGCGTCCGCGACCGCGACCCCGAGGCGCCGGAGATGGATTTTCTCGGCATCGGCACCTTGACCCACAGCGTGCTCCAGCACTGCCGCGAATTCGAACATCTGGAGCCGGAGGCGCTGAAGAAACGTCTCCGCGACGTGCTGGCGAAGGAGGTGCGCACCGCGTTCGGCCCCCGCCGCCCCGGTATCGTCGAACTGCAGTGCGAGATGCTGGAAGAATCGCTGGACTACTTCGCCGCCGCCCAGTGCGCCGAATACGCCGCCGGATGGCGCATCGTCGCCGCCGAGTTGCCGAAGACATTCGTCTGGAGCGAACTTTTCCGGGCGGTCCGCCCCGCCGCGCCGCCCGAAGCGTGGCGGGATCAGGTGGAGATCGGCGGCAAGATCGACCGCATCGACCGCCGGATCGACGAAGACGGCAACGCGGAATTCCGGGTATTGGACTACAAGACCAACACCGCTGCCGTCCCTCCGGCGAAGGCGCATTTGAGTTCCGCCGTACCGGAGTGGGGCGCCGCCGAACGGCTGGCGGCGGGATGTGCGACTTCGGGCAAACGGGCGCCTTCGGCGCTGTACTGGCAGGATCTGCAGCTGCCGCTGTACGTTCTGATCGTGCGCCATCTCTTTCCCGTCGCCGGGGAGATCCCGGCGGGGGCGCGGATCGGCGCCGGATACTTCAATCTGCCGCTCGACCTCACATCGACCGGAGTGGCGATGTTCCCCGAACTCGGGTCGGCGGAAACGCTCGCTTCGGCGGCCGACTGCGCCGACATGGTGCTGCGGCGGATCTTCGTCGACGGCATCTTCTGGCCGCCCCGGAACAATACGCTGGAAATATTCCCGGGATGCGCGGTCGCGGCGGCGCACTTCCACGCCCCCCGGAAGGAGGCGGAAAAGTGATCGGCAACTGGGTCCCCCCCTCCGAGGCGATCGACGCCAGCGCGGGTTACGGCAAGACCGAGGCGCTCTGCATGCGCCTCATGGCGATCTTCCTCACCGACCACGAGGCGGCGCGGCGCACGGTGGCGCTGACCTTCACCCGGGCGGCGGCGGGCGAGATCTACACCCGGCTGCTGCAGCTGGTCGCCTCGGCGCTGAAAGACGATGCGGAACTGGATAAACTGCGCACGAAGTTCCGCGAACGGGTGGATGATTCGGGCGCCTTCGATCAGGTGGACCGGGCGGATCTGCTGGGACTGCTGGAGCGGCTGATCCGCGACATGGGCGAACTCAGCATTTCGACCATCGACAGTTTCTTCTACCGCCTGGTCCGCGTCTTCGCGGTCGATCTGGGACTGCCGGGGAGCGTCGAACTGGATGCTGCCGGCGGCGCGTCGGCGTCCGCCGACGAATTGATGCGCGAACTTTTCGGGCGCTTCGCGGCGGATGAAGCACTGCGTTCCGCCTGTCGGGAAAGCCGCTTCGGGAACGAGCAGAAACTCTACTTCGACAGTTGCCGGGAACTTCTGGAAAAGGCGCTGAGGTTCCGGCCGCGCCGTGGCGACATCGCGTTCTGGGGCGGACCGTTCCTCAAGGTTGTCCCCGCGGACAAGGCGGAGCTGGCGGAGGCGCTGCGGCTCTGCGAGTCGCGGGCGTGGCCGGATAAATACACGTCAAAACTCGGCCCGCTGCTCCGCGCCTGCGCCGCGGCGGATTCGCCCGGGTATCACTTCGACCGCGCCGGGCTGGAAACGCTGCGCGCCTTTCTGAAGGTCTGGGATAATTTCCCCGCCGTGAAGCCCGCCGGATTCGGCACGGGATGGAGTTTCCCCGAACCTTACGCTTCGGCGATCCGCCGGCTGCTCGCCAACGGCAGAAACATCCTGCTGTGCCAGTGCGCGCGGCGCACCGCGGCGCTGCGGACCCTGCTTGACAGTTATGTCGAACTTTACGACAAGCGGATCTTGAGGCGCGGCCGGATCGATTTTTCCGACCTGCCGCTGCTGCTCGCGGAAAACTCCGGCATCTCCGGCGCGCGGGACGAGGTCGTCGGCGAGATCCAGTACCGCACCAACTGCCGTTTCCGCCACTTCCTGATCGACGAGTTTCAGGATACCTCGCGGGTCCAGTGGCAGGTGCTCGACCCCATATCCTCCGACAGCGGGGAGGAAGATCATTCGCTCTTCATCGTCGGCGACGTGAAGCAGGCGATCTACGGCTGGCGCGAGGGCGACAGCCAGCTCATGGGCGACGTCCGCGAACTGCGCGGGCTCGGCGGCAAGCCGCTGGATCGTTCGTTCCGCTACGGGCAGGATATCTGCGACGCGCTGAACCATCTGTTCGGCCGCCGCGCCGACGGCGCTTCCGCGGTGGAGGAGTTCATTTCCCGGCTGCGGGCGGCGGATGGTCCGGTCGCGGACTCCGCCTATGCCGACATCGCCGACCGCTGGAGCCGGGTGTTCATGGAACACCGCCCGGATATGGCGGCGACCTCCCCCGGCGAGTTCAAGGTGCTGGCGCTGGCGCCGGTGTACGCCTTTCCCGGTTCGGCGGACGCGGGGGGCGACGAGGGCTTCGCCGCCGCCGCGGCGCGGCTGATCTTCGAGCAGCTGGATTCCCTGCACTGCCGGGACGAAAACGGCAACGCCGCCGTCGATTTCTTCCACAGCAGACTCAGCTGCGGCGTGCTGGTGCGGAACCGGCAGAACGGCATCCGGCTCCGCGACGCGCTGATAGGATTGCGCCCGGACCTCGCGGATTCGATCGTCTGGGAGGCGGACGAAAGGATTTCCGGCGATCCGCTGGTGGTGTCGCTGATCGCCTTCGGCGTGTGGCTGCAGCACCCGGCGGAGACCCTGGCGGCGGAGCTCGTATCCATGAACCAGCTGATGCGCGACCTCAAGCCCGCCACGGAGGAAGCGCGCCTCGAATGGCTGACGCTGATCGCCGAACGCGGCATCGCGGGTTTTCTGCGGCAGGTGCTCCGCCGTCTCGATTCGCGCAGCATTTCGTGGGACGAGCCGCCCGCCGCCTCGTGGGACCCGGTCGAAAACGGCAGTGTGGACGCGCTGCTCGTGCTCGCGGAGGAGTTCGACGCCGGCGGCGCCACGCGCGACTTTCTGCGCTTCCGCGCCCTCGCCGCCGATGCCGCCAAGCCGCCCCGGGCGGCGGCGGGCAAACTGCGGCTGCTGACGATCCATCACAGCAAGGGGCTGACCTTCGACGTGGTCTTTCATCCGATGTTCATCCCGTCGCGGGGCGGCAACTGGAAGACCCCGGAGGCAGGCGGCATGATCGCGGGCGGCGGCACGCCGGATCGCCCCGCCTGGCTGCTGAACGCTCCGCGCGAGGAGGGAATGACCGTTCACGAGATCGCCCGGGCCGTGATGATGCACCACGCCGATGTCTGCTTCGAGGAACTCTGCGACCTCTATGTGGCGCTGACCCGCGCCCGCCGGGGCATGTATGTCTATCTGCCGCCGTTGAACCAGGAAAAGGCGGCGGCGTATCACCCGGAGTGGAAGAAGCCCCGACTCGACGAAAACGGCGAGATCGTGCCTCCCGCCCGGAGCCGGGCTCCCGTCCGCAAGGATCTGGCGCAGGCGAAAGGCGCGTACTATCTTTCGGACTTCGTCTTCGAGGCGTGCTTCGGCGACCGCCCGGTCGATCAGCCGCTGCGGACGGAGAAAAACGTCTCTGGCGACATCCGTTACCTCGAACTCGTCTTCGGCCAGCCGTGGACGCCGGAGCTCAAACTGCCGCCGCGCCCCGCGCCGCCGCTCGAAGCCGTCTTCGCCCCGATGCCGAAACCGCCCCGGCGCGCGACGCCTTCGCGGATCGAGGGGGGCAAACGGCTCTACTTCGCGCTGCCGCGCCCCGACGGAGGAGAATTGCTCGGTACGCGCGTCCACGAGTTCTTCGAGCGCATCGGGCGCTGGAGCGAGTTCGTCCCGCCGCCGGATACGCCGCCGGAGGTGCTGGAGCACTACCGCGTCTGCGCCGCAAATCCGGCGCTGACGGAACTTTTGGACGAGGAGTGCGAACTCTGGCGCGAGCGCCCCTTCGACGTGGTGCTGCGCGACGGCGAAGGCAACGCCGCGCTCGTCACGGGGTGCTTCGACCGGGTGCAGATCCGCCGCGCCGCCGACGGCGGAGCGGAACACGCGTGCATCATCGACTACAAGAGCAATCAGGCGACCGCGGAAGACGTTCCGGAACTCTGCGAACACTACCGCAAACAGCTGGAAAGCTACCGCGCGGCGCTGGCGGCTCTGCTCGGCGTGACGCCGAATCTGATCGACTGCCGGATCGTCTTCACCCGGATCGGAATGATCGCGGAAGTGTGATTTTCACTTGGTGCGCCGTTCCTCGCACACGGCGAGTTCCCGGTAGCGGCGGTAGAGCGCGTCGGTGTGCTCCTTCGCCGCGGGGTCGGGAGATGTCACGCTCTTCACCCCCGGCGCCATCGCCCGCTGGGCGGCGGGCAGATCGGGATGCAGACCAGTTGCGACCGCGGCGAACATCGCCGCCCCGAGCGCGCAGCACTGTTCCTGATCGACGAGGCGGATCTCCGTCTGCAAGGCGTCCGCCATCAGCTGCCGCAGCAGGGGCGACTTGACCGCCACGCCGCCGATCACGCGCACTTCGTCGATCCCGAGTCCGTTGGCGAGGTAGTTTTCATAAATGCTCCGCGTGCCGAAGGCGACCGCGCGCTGCAGCGCAAGGTAGATCTCGGGAGCCGTCGTGCCGAGGGTCAGCCCCGTCAGCGCGCCCGCCAGATGCGGATCGCAGAACGGGGTGCGCCGCCCCGCGAAGAAGTCGATGGCGGCGACCTTCGCCGGAGCGTCGAGCAGCCGGACGGCGTCGGCTTCCAGACGTTTCAGATCGACCTTCGCCCCGGGATATTCCAGCAGGCGGCGGAACCATGCGAAGACGTCGCCCACCGCCGCCTGTCCCGCTTCGAAGGCGATCATGCCGGGGAGGATCGTCCCCTCCGCCTGCCCGCAGATGCCGGGGACGACGCGGTCGTATCCGGGCGCGACCAGGAGATCGCTGCCGCTCGTGCCGACGGCCTTGAGCAGCATCCCGGGACGGATGCCCGCGCCGACGGCGCCCGAATGGGCGTCCATCGCGCCGACGCCGACCTTGACTTGCGGATCGAGTCCGAAGCGCGCCGCCCACTCCGGCGTCAGGGTCCCGGCGTACGTCCCGGCATAGACGGTGTCGCAATAAAGCCGCTCCGGGAGCGTTCCCAGCCGGGGATCGATGCGCGAGAGGAATCCCCGGTCGGGGAGACCGTGCCATCTGGCGCTCCACAGCGCTTTGTGCGAGGCGGCGCAGCGATTGCGCAGGATCCGGCGGGGATCGGTGACGCCCGTCAACTCCGCGACGATATAATCTCCGCACTCGGCGTAGGTGGCGGCGGCGGCGGCCACGCGCGGAGCGCGGCGCATGATCCGCAGAATCTTGGCAAAGAACCACTCCTCCGAGTAGGTGCCGCCGCAGTAGTCCAGATATTCGACGCCCGCGGCGCGCGCGGCGCGGTTGATCTCCTCCGCCTCCGGGATCGCGGTGTGGTCTTTCCACAGCACGAACATCGCGTCGGGATCCTCCGCGAAGGCGGGGTCGAGCGCCAGAGCCTTGCCGTCCGCGCCGACGGCGGAGGGGGTGCTGCCCGTCGTATCGACCGCGATCCCGGCGACACGGGAGGCGTCCGCCGCTCCGGCGAGCACGCGCACCACCTGCGTCATCGCCTCGAAGTAGTCCAGAGGATGCTGCCGGTACATCGCTTTTCCGTCATCTCTCCATTTGCCGTCGTTCCAGCGGGGGTAGGGGCAGCTTTCGGTGGCGACGAGGCTGCCGCCCGCGTCGACCAGTACGCCGCGCACGCTGTCCGAACCGAAGTCCAGACCGATCACGAGATCGCGTTCATTCATATCCATATATATCCTCTTCCGTGGTTGTTTTTTTTAATCCATGCGTGACGCTTATAATACCGTTGCCGCCGCGCTTTTTCAAATCCCGCCGCCGCAGGGGAAAGGAAAATCCCGAAAAAACCCTTCGCTACGCCGCGACAGCCGCCGCTTCGGGAGTTATATTAACACCAGTTGTACGACAATCTGCGGAATATGGAGAAGCATATGTGCAAATTTCAATTCGCCGCCCTGTTGGCGGCATTCGGTATGCTGACCGCTTACGGCGGTGAGATCGTCTGCGAAAAGCACGATTTCCGGGGGCATCTGCAAGGTATCGCCGCGGATGCAAGCGGTATTTACTGGTCGTTCTACGACGCCGTGATCAAGACAGACTACGCGGGGCGCATCATCGCCTCGGTCAAGGCGCCACGCCACGCCGGGGGGCTTTGCATCGCGGACGACCGGATCTGTGTTCCGATCATCCTCTACGACCGCAAAGACATCAAACGCGAAGGGGGCACCGGTTGGGTCTACTTTTACGGCAGGGATCTCAAATTCCTGAGCAAGACCGCACTTCCGGATATCCCGCGCCCCGGCAGCATGACGTTCCATGACGGCAAGTTCTACATCGCCGGGGACGACTTCGGCAAGGCACCGCACCCCGTCAACCCCATCTACATCTGCGATCGGGAGTTGAAGCCGGAGCGCAAAGTGATCGTCGACATCGGCAACCCGACCCGATACGGCGCGCAGACGCTGAACGTGGCGGATGGAAAGATCCTCGCCGCCTTCTATGCGAAATCGCCGGGGAGCGTTCTGCTTGCGTTGCCCGACCTGACGGTCGCAGGAACATTCCCCACCTCGGTCAGCGTGGGGTTCGCGTTCGTGCCGCCGGAGTTTTCCGGCGGACGGAAACTCGTCCTCATCGCCCGCAACACCGGCAGGCGGGGGGCGTACGGAGCGAAACTGCTGATCCGCGAGTGGAAAGACGGCAAATTGTTCGACGCCGAATTGTCGCGTTGAATCCGGAAAATCCGGGCGCGTTCAATCCGTGAGGACGGCGGCGGCGATCTTCCGCCAGTCGTAGCAGCGGAGCGCCCGCGGCAGCGCCCAGTACAACCGGGGATGGTGTCCGTAGCCGGGGGTGTGGAATTCCCGCAGCGCCTCGTCGATGCTCCAATGGTTGAAGACGACGCGGCAGCCGACGGCGACGGCGCCGGTCCGGTCGCTGCCGTGCCAGCAGTGGATGAGGAGCGGCTTTCCCGCCTTGCGGACGATCCGCAGCGCTTCGATCATATCCTCGGGCGTCGGCACATGGAAGTTCATCCGGTACTCTTTGATGCCCGTCCCCCGGAGCAGCGCCCGGTCGCTGTGATGACAGCGCAGGTTCAATACGCTCCGGAACCCCAGTTCGGCAAGGGAGGGCGAATCGCCCGACACCGGCTGCCCGGAGCGCCAGATCCGCGCCACGGGGTCGATCACATGCAGGTTTTCCGGCAGATCCCGGCGGTGTTCCCGGTTCAGGATATCCGCCAGCAGACGGCTCGGTGGCCTCTTGAAGCAACGTATATCCATGCGCCGCGAGTTGCGTTCAGCAGCCGATGCCGCACTTTCTCATGGTGGCGAGCAGCTTTTCGCGGTTGCCCGCCGCCATTTCGCACAGCGGCAGCCGGTACTCGTACGCGATCTTGCCGAGCGCGGCGAGCGCCGCCTTGACCGGGATCGGGTTGCTCTCGATGAAGAGGTCGCGGAACAACGGATAGTACTTGCGGTGGAACTCGCCCGCGGTTTTGAAGTCGCCGGCAAGCGCCGCGGCGACCATCTTGACCATCTCGGCGGGGATCACGTTCGACGCCACGCTGATGATGCCCTTCGCCCCCACCGAGATCATCGGCACGGTGAGCGAATCGTCGCCGCTCAGCACCGTGATGTCGCAGGCGTCGCGGATCGCCGACACGCGGTCGACGCTGCCGCCGGCTTCCTTGACTGCCGCCATCAGCGGGTTCTTCGCCAGTCGCGCGATGGTCTCGACGGCGACCGCGATCCCGGTGCGGCCGGGCACGTTGTAGATGACGACCGGCAGACCGGTCTGGTCGGCGATGGTGGAAAAGTGGCGGTAGACCCCCTCCTGCGTGGGCTTGTTGTAGTAGGGAGTGACCTGCAGCGACGCATCCGCGCCGAGCTTGGCGGCTTCGGTGGTGAACTCCAGCGCCTCGCCGGTCGAGTTGGCTCCGGTGCCGGCGATGACCTGACAGCGCCCCTTGACGAATTCGATCGTTTCCGCGATCACCTTGATATGTTCGGCGACGCTGAGGGTCGGCGACTCGCCCGAGGTCCCGACCGGGACCACCCCGGCGACCTTCGCATCCAACTGTTCCTGCAGCAGTGCGCGCAATGCCGGATAATCCACGGCGCCGTTGCGGAACGGCGTCACCAATGCGGTGTACACACCAGACAGACTCAACATTTCCCGATCCCCGAGTGTTTGATTTGGTGAAAAAAATATCTTTCTCCAAATAAAATAATATGTCAAGCAGTTAAAATCAATACACGGACTGCGAATTTTGATTTGAAAAAACACCGTCAGCCGGTTAAGTTAATAAAAAAGTCTCCCGGCGACGGGGATCGTCCCGTGCGCCGGCAGTATTTCCGAGGTGAAGATGAAATATTCCTGTTTTCTTGCCGCCGCCGCGCTGATGCTGGCGGGATGCATCTCCTACGAGTACAAGGGCGGCTCGGGCGGCGAGCCCACCGAGTCGGTGGCGGTGTTCATGAACTCCGCCAAGATCCGCCGCACCTATCAGGTGCTGGGCGAGGCGACGGTTTCCGCCGATTATCAGGATGTGACGCGCGACCGGATGATGAAAAAACTCATCGGCGAGGCGGAAAAGAACGGCGCCGACGCCGTGCTCATCGTCGAACAGCAGGTGCTGCCGTACGGCACCGTGAGTTCCGCGCAGGGACGCTTCATGACCGCCTACGACTACGACGACACCAATCAGAGCTGGAACCAGGTCTACCGCGACGTCGATCAGCGTTACAGCAATCTGTTCAATTCGTCGCTGCAGGGGATAATCAGCCGCAGGGGCACCTCCGCCGCCGCGCAGGAAACGGTGGGCGCGGCGCGGGGCTACCGCCGGATCATCCGCGCCGAGTTCCTCAAGTATACCGACACCAAGCCGATCGCGGAGTGAACGGCGCAGGCACATAACGCAGAGAACGGACAACCGGAGCAGGAGATATCATGAAGATCGATTCGCTTTCCATCTACCGCTATGAGACCAAACTGAAACAGCCGTGGATCACCGCCTACGGCGCCGACTACACCGTGGAGCAGATACTCTTCTGTCTGCGCTCCGACGGGATGGAAGGGTGGGGAGAAGCGTCGCCGCTGAATCATCCGACCTATTCCCCCGAGTACTCCAAGGACGTCTTCGCGGTCAACGCCGAACTCTTCGCGCCGCTGATCATCGGCAAGGATATCGAGTCCGGCGAAGCGCTGCAGAAGATATTCTCGTTCGTCAAGGGGCACTACTTCGCCAAATCCGGCTTCGACCTCGCGTGGTGGGATCTCGCCAGCAAGAAGGCGGGCGTACCGATGTGGAAGTTCATCGGCGGCACCAACCGCCACCCCGAAAGCGGCGCCGACTTCGGTTTCCAGAAGAGCATCGACGAACTCCTGGAAAAGATCGACCGCGTCAAGGATATCGCCCCCCGCATCAAGCTCAAATACGGGCCGGGGTGGGGGATAGAGGTCCTGCGCGAGGTCCGCAAGGCGTTCCCGAAACTCACCTTCCACATCGACTGCAACAGCGCCTACACCCTCGACGACCTGCCGATGTTCCGCGAGATCGACGAGCTCGACCTCGCCATGATCGAACAGCCGCTCGCCAATGACGACCTGATCGACCACGCGGAACTGCAAAAGGCGATCCGCACCCCGATCTGCCTCGACGAGAGCCTCGTCACCCCCGAAAAGGCGCGCAAGGCGATCCGGATCGGCAGCTGCAAGTACTTCAATCTGAAGACGGGACGGTTGGGCGGCATCACGCCGATACTCAAGACCTGCGACCTCGCCCGCGAAGCCGGTATCGGCTGCTGGGTGGGCGGGATGCTCGAAACCGGCATCGGCCGCTGGGCGCGGCTGGCGGTGGCGAGCCGCCCGGAGGTGACGTACCCCTCCGACATCGGTGCGCCGCGTCCGAGCAAACTCTTGCGGACCCCGCTGGAGTTCGTCCCCGGCACCATGCACTACGACCTCGACGAGACCCGTCCCGGTTCCGGAGCCGACGTCGATATCGACAGCGTCCGCGACCGGGTGCTCGACGAGTTCCACATGGGCTGAACGCCGCGCCGCCCGCCCGGGCGGATCACATGCCTTCGACGGTCTCCTTCGAGTCGTCGACGATGCCGCTGTTGAAGATGGTGTTCTGGAGCACCGCCTTGTCCTTGTTCGGGAACGCCTCAAGGCAGGGCACCTGCTCCAGTTGTTTGCGTTCGACATGGAAGTCGAGGAAGCCGACGTTCGCCTGTCCCCGGTGCCGGAAGTTCGGCGCGCGGTTCTTGCCGTAGTTGGCGGCGTCGTGTTTGTCCTCCGCCGGTTTGACGGCGTCGCAGGCGTAGCAGAGGTGGCCGTAATTTTCGACCAGCATCGCGGTCCGCGACGGATTGGAGAAGCGCGAAGTCTTTATCCCCTTGCCGGCCCCCTGAGTGGCGATCAGGTAATTGAGCCCGTAGGTGGTGGTGATGTCGTCCTTTTCTTTTTCCAAGGGGCAGAAGAGCACCTTCACCGGGGTCGTGTTGGCCTTGGCGCGGTGGAGATATTTGGCGACGAGGTCGTTGAGCCAGTTTTTCTGGGTTATGGTTTCTCCGGCGGAGTTGACCGCTCCCTGACCTCCGGCATTGTCCAGGCACGGCAGATAGCCCTTGTAGTCCTCGTTGTAAAACATGTACACCTGACTCAACTGTCGCAGATTCGAGGTGCAGTTGCTCGCCTGCGCGGTGTCGCGCGCGCTGTTCAGCGCGGGCAGCAGCATGGCGGCGAGGATGGCGATGATGGCGATGACGACCAGCAGTTCGATCAAAGTGAACTTGCGGCGCGGACGGCGGGTGACGATGGTTTTCATTTCCGTATACAAAAAAAGTATGCTTTTCCCTGCTGGGAAGACCGCATACCTTCCTGATATACGAAATGCCTGTTACCGAGGCGGGAACCGGGTGCTTCCTGCACCGGACCGGCGGAGCTTCGTGCCGCCGTTTTTCCGCATTGTCCTTAATATAACACCGGAGCCGCGAAAGGTCAACTTTCCGCGGCGATGAGAGCGGTGACCTCGTCGACGGCGCACTGCACGAGGTGCGCCACGTTGTAATTGCCGACGCCGACGATCACGTTGTCGCAGAAGTTGAAGGGGATCAGCACGCGTTTGGCGTCGCTCCGGGCGACGGCGGCCGCCATCGCCGGGGTGATCTCGCCGCCGAGGGCGTCGGCGATGACGATGCCGACGGGACCGACGATCACGGAGGCGCGGCGGCAGGCGACGATCACCGCGTTTTCTCCCGTGGCGCCGGAACTCGCCCCCGCCTTGAGCATGGCGCTGGTGGCGACGCTGTTGGCGCCGACGGCGAAGATCTCGGCTGCGGGCAGACGTTCGCGCAGCCGGGCGACGAGCTGCCGTCCGATGCCGCCGCCCTGACCGTCGATCACCACGATCTTCATTTGGCGGCCGGTTCCTTTTTGCCCTGCGGCAGCAGGTTCTTGAAGGTGTCGGTGAAACTCTTCGCGGTGTCGGAGAGGGCGCCGCCGATGCCGCCGATCGCTTTGGAGATGGACGTGAAGACCAGTCCGAAGAGATCGTTGACGGTCTCGCTGATCGGTTTGCCGTCGCCGAGATCCTTGAGATCGAGTCCGGGCAGCGGCATTTTCATCGTGGTGCCGAGCGTGGCGTTGGAGAACGACAGCGAGCAATCCGTGACGAGCAGATGGCGGATCACCGCCTGCTTTTCCTGCGCCGGCTCGCCGTCGTCGGAGGACTTTTCCGGCGACGGCGAAGAGGATTCGTCGTCGGCTCCGGTGGCCTTTTCGACGTTGCGCTGGATCTCGCCCAGATTGCTCTTGCCGAGCTGGAGTTCGTAATCGATGTTCACCCCGCGGACCAGCACATCGACGACTTCGATCTTGTCGGTGAAGAGCGATTTGACGTTGAGCGCGACTTTGATCTCGGCAAGCTCGAAGGCGTTGGGATGGTTGAATCCGGGCGGATTGCCGACGGTGAAGTCCTTCAGATGCAGCGTCCCCTTGAACAGCGACGTATCGATGTAGCCGATCCGGACCGGAGTGCCGACGATCAGGGTGCCGACCTGCTCCACGCTGTGCTCGATGATGAAATCGCGGACGAAGAGCAGCGCCAGTATCACCACGAGCAGCAGGATGCCGATCGGGAGGAATATCCACTTGAGGATGCGGCGGAGCCGGGATTTTTTCTTGCCGGCGGGCGCGGTTTCGGGAGCCGCTTCGGTTGCGGTTTCGGGCGCGGATGCCGCTTCGGCTTCGGAGATTTTCTTGTTGTCGTCTGCCATGATCTACTCCATATATTTAGCGTCTAATTTTTTAAGAGCCGCCAATTGTTTCGGCGACAGTGACTTTCCGGAATCGAACTGCTGCTTGAGCGAACGGAAGAACCGCTTGTCGTCGAAGCTGAAGCGGCCCTTTTTGACCGGCTCCGCCCATTTTTTGACGGTCGACAGCCGGGCGAATATCTGCGCGGGATCTTCGTACGCCGGCGCCGCGGGGGGCGGCGTGCCTTCCGCTTCCGCCGCCGGAGCGGCGCCGCCGAGCCAGCGGGAGATCGCTTCGCGGTCGGGGAACTGCGCCAGATACTTGGCGACGAGTTTTTTGAGCGCGGCGAGTTGTTTTTCGCTCAACGGCCGCCCCGCTTTGACCTGATCGCGGAGCGACCGGAAGAATTTTTCGTCGTCGTAGGTACGCTTGCCGCGGGTGACCGCCGGCGCGAATTTTATCTTTTCGCACCCGGAGAAGACGGCGGCGAGTTCGTCGTTCTGCTCCGCGGAGTTCTCCTGCCGCTTGCGGCGCTCGGCGGAACGGATCTCCGCCATGCCGATCTCGCCGCGCAGATGCTCCGGCAGTTTTTCCAGCGCCTCCGGCGGCAGCTGATCGACGTACTTGCCGGCGATGGAAAGCAGCGCCGCGAACTGTTTGTCCGTCAGCTTGCCGTCGGCGTTGAACTTTTCGCGCACCGAATCGACGAATTTTCTGTCGTCGAAGGTGCGGCGGCCGACCTTGCTCGGCGGAGAAAAGGTGACGCGGGAAAGCAGTTCCAGCAGCGTGCCGGCTTCGTCCGTATCGGGCGCGCCCGCATCTTTGACCGCGGCGAGCCACCGGGAGAAGCGGTCGTAGAATTCGTGCATCATCTTGGTCCACGTGAGTTTCCCCTCTTCGATGTCGTCGAGCTGCTGCTCCATCTCGGCGGTGAACCCGACGTTGAACAGCTGGGGCAGCTTGGCGACCAGAAAGTCGCAGACCGAGATCCCCAATTCAGTGGGGACGAGTTTGCCTTTTTCGCGCTTCACATAGTCGCGGTCCTGAATGGTGCGCAGGATCGTCGCGTAGGTCGACGGGCGACCGATGTTGTCGCTTTCGAGCGCCTTGATCAGCGCCGCCTCGCTGTAGCGCGGCGGGGGTTCGGTGAACTTCTGTTCACGCACGAAATCGACCGTCCGCAAGGTGTCGCCGGTCTTCAGCTTGCCGAGTACGGCGGCGACGGCGGCGCCCTCCGCCTCCCGTTCCGCCTTCGCCTCATCGTCGTAGACCGTCGTGAAGCCGGGGAATTGGGTGACGGTGGCGCCCGCCCGGAACAGATAATCCCGACCGTCGCCGCCGACGACGCGGATGTCGGCGGTGGTGAGTTCCTGGAGCGCGGGAGCCATCTGGCTGGCGACGAAGCGCTTCCAGATCAGCGTGTAGAGCTTCAGCTGCGCGTGGTCCAGATAGGGCGCGAGCGACTCGGGGGTGCGCCGGACGTCGGTGGGCCGGATCGCCTCGTGCGCCTCCTGCGCGGCGGCCTTGTTCTTGAAGCGGTTGAATTGTGCCGGAGCGTATTTTTCGCCGTAGTTTTCGCAGATGAACGCTCTGGCGGCGACCTGCGCCTCGTGCGCGATGGTCAGACTGTCGGTACGCATGTAGGTGATGAGACCCACCGCGCCGGCTCCGGGGATGTCGATGCCTTCGTAGAGCTGCTGCGCATAGCGCATGGTCTGCGTGGCGCTGAAGTGCAGCAGATTGTTCCCCGCCTGCTGCAGCGTGCTGGTCGAAAACGGCGGCGGCGCGGTGCGGCGGCGCGGTGCGCGGCGGATGTCGACGGCGACCGGCGCGGAACCGCTTTTGACCGCCGACTCGATTTTGGCGGCGGCGGCTTCGTCGGCGATGCGGAAATCCCCGCCGTCGATCTTGAAGAGCCGGGTGCGGAACTTGTCGTCCGCCGCATTGGCGAGGTCGAGCATGAAGTTCCAGTACTCTTCGGGTTCGAATGCGGCGATCTCGCGTTCGCGTTCGACCACCAGCCGCAGCGCCACCGACTGCACGCGCCCGGCGCTCGAGCCCTTTTCGAGCTTGCGCCAGAGCAGGGGACTCACCTGATAACCGACCAGCCGGTCGAGTACCCGCCGCGCCTGCTGGGCGTCGACCAGCGTGGTGTTGATCGCGCCGCGGTTGCGGAGCGCCTGTTCGATCGCCGAGCGGGTGATCTCGTGGAACGTGACGCGGTAGAAGGGCGCCTTGGTATACTTCCTGAGCGCGTTTTCCAGGTGCCAGGCGATGGCTTCGCCCTCGCGGTCCGGGTCGGGCGCCAGATAGATGGCGTCGGCTCTGCTCGCGGCTTCGCGGAGGCTCTTCACCACCGGGCGGCTGCGCGGGGTATCCACGTACTGCGGCGCGAAGTCGTGTTCGATATCGATGCCGAGGCGGTCGGCGGGCAGGTCGCGGATGTGTCCCATCGAGGCGGCTATACGGTAATCCCGGCCCAGCATCCTGCCGATGGTGCGGGCCTTTGTCGGGGATTCGACTATCAGTAAATCGGACATGTTCAGACGATTCTTGCAAAAATTACGGTTGTTGTTTCCCGCGGCGCGTTCCGGCGGGGCAAAACGCCTGCCGCGAACGTTCCGCGCGCGCACACGCGCACTTCAAAATTACCATACTTCCGACATGGGGAGCTTGTCAAGCGAAAAAACTTTTTTTACAATTAGTTTTTCCGGAAAAACCATGCTATATTACCCCGGTACGACGAAAGCCGATGCAACTCGGGCGGTCCGCCCGGAAGGAGATGGTATGAGAACGTGGATTGGATATGTGACGGCGGCGTTTCTGCTGACGCTGTGCGGCTGCTCGACGCTTCCGGAGGAGGAACTTTCTCCGGCGACCGATATTACGATCGAAGAGCTGGAAAAACGGATGGCGCAGGCGACCGATCCCGAGGGGCGCTACGCCCAGTCCCGCAGTTTCGTGATGAAGCAGGTGGTCGAGACCAAGCGCTTCCTCGACCAGCCGCTGGTGCAGATGGTCGAGACCAAGTTCATGCGTCCCGCCTTTTTCAAGATCACGACCTACGACGACAACCGCCCGACCGTGGCGGTCATCTCCAACGGAGAGAACACCTGGTTCGCCGACTACAACGCCGGCAAGGTCAAGGTGCTCGACGCCGTTGCGCTGCGCAAGGTCAAACGCCTCAACGACATCACCAAGCCCGGCAGCAAATTGAGCGAAGTCTTCAAGGACATCCGGATCTTCAAGTGCCGGATCGGCGACGAGGATTTCTACAAGATCGAATGTCCCGGCGAGGACGGCGAGGGGCTCAACGTCTACGTCGACGCCGACAGTTGTCAGATCACGCGGATCAGCGTCTCCGAAAACGGTAAGGTCATCTACGATTCGAGCCTCAAGGAGTACGGTCTGTACGAGGGCGTGCGCATCCCCGAGGAGACCGCCATCCGTTCGGGCGGCGTGGAACAGACCACCCGGGTCATCTACTACAAACTGAACCCGGTTATCGACATTTCCGAGTTCCGCCCGCCGGTCTTCTGACGTGCCGCAAATGCGGTTTCGCCCTCTTGATGACTGGAAAAACCGCCGCTTCGGGTGTATGTTAATCAGATGTTTCATTTGAAAATACCGCGAGGTCGGCATGCAGGAAAAGCGCGTCAAGAAGATTTATCTTTCCGGTCCCATCATGGACGAGCGGGAGGGCATCGCCCGCGAGTGGCGGGAGGTGGCGAAGCAGCTGCTCGGCGGCGGTTTCCAACTGCTCGATCCGATGCGGCGCAAGTTCGTCGACCGGCAGGTGGACAGCGCCAACGAGATCGTCGAATTCGACCTTCAGGATGTCCGCGACGCCGACATCGTGCTGGTCAACTACTCCAAGCCGAGCATCGGCACCAGCATGGAGGTCTTCTACGCCGCGCACGATCTGGGGCGCTTCGTCGTCGCCTTCTCCGCGCTGGAGTTCAAGGATTGCAGTCCGTGGATGGCGCGCTACTGCACCAAGATACTGCCGTCGCTCGAAATGGCGGCGGAGTACATCGTCAGGCATTTTTCCGATTGAGGGTGTTGGGTCCCCCGATCGGAATTTTTTTCGTAGGTTCCGCAAAATCAGGAGGTTGGAGGCTGGAACTATGTGTGGGATAGTCGGATTTACAGGGAGTGCGCCGGCGGCAGGCATCCTGCTGGACGGGTTGAAGCGCCTGGAGTACCGGGGCTACGATTCCTCGGGCATGGCGCTGAACCGCCCGGAGGGATTGTTGTGTCTGCGGGCGGTGGGAAAGGTCTGCAAACTTGCCGAAAAGGTCGCCGCCGCGCCGGAAGAACTGCGGCGGAGCTGCTGCGGCATCGCGCATACCCGCTGGGCGACCCACGGCGCGCCGCTGGAGCGCAACGCGCATCCGCATCTGGATCAGTCGCGGCGCTTCGCGATCGTCCATAACGGCATCATCGAAAACTATCAGGCGCTGCGCAAACGTTTGACCGAAAAAGGGTGCGAATTTTCCAGCGACACCGACAGCGAAGTGCTGGCGCATCTGATCGCGGAAACCTACCGCGGCGATCTGCTGGCGGCGGTGGCGGCGGCGCTGAAACAGGTCTCCGGCACCTACGGCCTCGCGGTCACGACTTCGCTCGAACCCGGGCGGATCGTCGTCGCGCGGCGGGGCAGTCCGCTGGTCATCGGATTGGGCGACGGCGAAAACTACGTCGCCAGCGACGTGGCGGCGCTGATCGCCCACACCCGGCAGGTGATCTATCTCACCGACGGCGAAGTCGCCTCGGTCACGCCGGAACATGTGGAGATCCGCGACCTCGACAACCTGCCCGTCGAACGCGAGGCGACCGGTATCGACTGGGACGTGTCGCAGGCGGAAAAGGGCGAATATCCCCACTTCATGCTCAAGGAGATATTCGAGCAGCCCGACGCGCTGGCGAACACCATCCGGGGGCGGCTCGACTTCGAAATGGGCACCTCGATACTGAACGGCATGAACCTCTCGCCGCGCGATCTGGCGGCGATCCCGCGCATCGTGATCGCCGGATGCGGGACCAGCATGCACGCCGGAATGGTGGGAGAATACTACTTCGAGGACATCGCGGGGATACCGACCCGCGTCGAACAGGCGGCGGAGTTCCGCTACCGCAATCCGATCATCGAACCCAATACGATGGTGATCCCGATCAGCCAGTCCGGCGAGACCGCCGACACGCTGGCGGCGGTGCGCGAAGCCGCGGCGAAGGGCGCGCTGGTGACGGCGATCTGCAACGTCGTCGGTTCGACCATCGCCCGCGAATCCGGGCGCGGCGTCTATCTGCACGCGGGACCGGAGATCGGGGTCGCCTCGACCAAGGCGTTCAGCTGTCAGGTCGCGGTGCTGCTGATGATGGCGCTGCTGCTGGGGCGCAACCGGCGGCTGTCGCGCACCGAAGGACTGGCATTGGCCGAAGAGATCGCCAAACTGCCCGAACTCGTCCGGCAGGTGCTCGACCGCGCCGATTCCATCCGCGACATCGCGCGGCGCTTTGCGCAGTACGACAACTTTTTCTATATCGGACGCGGCTGTCTGCACCCCACCGCATTGGAGGGGGCGCTCAAACTCAAGGAGATCAGCTACGTCCACGCCGAAGGGTATCACGCCGCCGAACTCAAGCACGGTCCGATCTCGCTTTTGGACGAGCGTCATCCGGTGCTGGCGCTGGCGAACGACATCCCCGGCAAGGATAAGATAATCGGCAATATTCAGGAGTGCATCGCCCGCCGCGCTCCGGTGCTGGCGGTCGCCAATCCCGGGGATGCCGGGGTGCGCGATCTCGGCTGCGATGTGATCGAAGTGCCGCGCAGTTCGCGTTTCATCGCGCCGATCCCGACGGCGGTGGCGCTGCAGCTCTTCGCATACTACGTCGCCGCCGAGCGGGGATGCGAGATCGATCAGCCGAGGAACCTGGCGAAAAGCGTTACGGTGGAGTAATACAATTGCGGCGGCACGGGTCCGCGGACGCCCACGGTCGGCGTCGCGGACGGCCGCCAGTTATACAGGTATATAGATCATGATCCGGTTCGTTTACAATCTGCTGATGCCGCTGGCGTTTCTGTTCTTCATCCCGGGGCTGCTGCTCAAGTACCGCAACCGCGGCGGCTGGAAGAGCACCTTCCCGGAGCGCTTCGGCAGATTTTCTGCCGACCGGCGGCGGGAACTGGAAGCCTTCCACGGCGCGATCTGGATCCACGCCGTCAGTGTCGGCGAGACCGTGATCGCGTTGAATCTGGTGCGCGCGCTGTTGAAGCGCCGTCCCGCGGCGAAGATCGTGATCTCCACCACCACCACCACCGGACAGGAACTCGCGCGGCAGAAATGCCCCGAGAACGCCACCGTCATCTTCTGCCCCAT
>CACZPY010000282.1 GCA_902783135.1 uncultured bacterium | reverse complement strand
TTCGTAAAGCGGCTGTTCGTTTTTTCACTGCCGGAAGTAGGAGCGTAGAAAAAATGACCGAATTTCCCTACTCGAAACTGCCGAGCGCGGATTTGGACGCGCTGCTGGATGCGGCGCTTCAGTGGATGGGCGCCGAGATCGACAGTCTCAAACTGCCGAAACTCGCCGCGGTCGTGCTGGGCGGCGGTTACGGACGCGGCGAAGGCGGCGTCTGCCGCACCCCTCAGGGCGACCGCCCCTACAACGATCTGGATCTTTTCGTTTTCTCCGCCGGAGCCGACCGCGGCGAAATGCGCCGCATCGCGGAAAAACTCGCGGAACGCGCGGCAGTCTGGGAAAAACGCCTCGGCGTCGCGGTGGACCTGAGTCCGGTCAAGGAACTGCGCTCGCTGCAGCGGGTCGCCAACAAGCTGATGTATCAGGAATTAGTGCGCGGCTGGCGTCCGATCTGGGGAACGGTCGACCTCAAGACGCTGATCCCGCTCCGCCCGCCGGAGGAGCTGCCGTTCTCCGAAGCGGTGCGGCTGATATTGAACCGCGGCATGGGGCTGATCTTCGCCGGAGAACACATTGCGCGGGGGAACGACGACGGCGATTTCATCATGCGCAACATGCATAAATCGCAGTTGGGCGGCGGGGACGCGCTGCTGATCGCCGCGGGAAAATACCACTGGCGCAGCGAAGAACGTCTGGCCGCGCTGCGCGAATATGTCAGTTCCGCGCAACTGCCGGAGCGGATCGCGGAAAACTACGAGCGCGCATTGCAATACAAGATGGCGCCGGTGCCGGTGCTGCCCGCGGATCCGGGAGCGATGTGGCAGGAGTGCCGGGAGTGTTTTCTCGGCGCGGCGCGCCATGTCGCCGGATGCGCGCCGGAGGCGGACGCCGCGGAGGTGCTTCGCGGCTTCCACCGCCGGGCGGCGGCGGAGCGTTCGCTGCGCAACTTCCTGCGCTGGCAGCTGCGCGGCGGCGTCTTCCGTTCGCCCGCCGCCCTCTTCGATCCGCCCGAAGTGACGGTGGCGGGAATGCTCTACCGGCTCATCGCGGAAAATCCACGATATCCGGCATGTCCGCAGCGCCTGTATCGCCTGTGGTGCAAATTCAACTGAAAATCGCGTGACGCCTGTTCCCGCGATCCCTTCCCCTGTTTTTCCGCGTCCGCTTTCCCGCGGTCGCGGAGTCCTAAGTTCCCGGATTTTTTTCGAGCAAGCTGCCGCTGCCGTCGGCACATGGCGCGATCGAAGCGATTTTTCCCCATACCATGTTTGAAATCATGGATTTTGCATGATATATTAATAAGATGACAGTGTGAGGCGGCATTTTCAATATCTATGCCGTACGCGTTTGTTTTATGGACACATTTTCGGAAAAAGAACTGGAGCGGCTTAAGAAGTTGGAACAGTTGCGCCGATTGCTTCAGACGATACTCGGCAATCATCTTCGAGCTTTGGTCGCCGTCTTCGTGATCATCCTGGTCGTCATTTTGGCGATCGTATATATCAAAGCGGTCTATTCGCCTGAACGCTACGAGTCTCAGGTGATACTCTACTATTACCCGAAGCAGACCCAGAACATCAGCTCCTACAACGCCAAATACGTGCTGCAGGTGCTCGCCAGAAGTTCCGTTCGTCAGCAGTTCCTGCAGGAACACGGCTTCAGCGGCGGCGAAAAAAGTCAGGCGGTCCCCAAGATCATGGTGGCGGCGATCGAACAGCGCAACAAGAACGTGGACCGCTTCGATATCCGCGTCAGTTCGCGTTACAAAAGGACCGCGATCGACCTGACCAACGAATTCGCCGAGTACTGCATCCGCGCCTATATCGACGACCGCACCGCCAATCTTCAGGAGATGAAAAATTCGCTGCTCAAAAAGAAGAACGACATCTTCATGAACATCCAGCGCCTCGACCGCGAAAAGAATTCTCTCGGCGCCCCGCTGAACAGCCTTGCGATGGAGAAGGAACACGAGCATCTGCGCGCGCGGCTCTCCGATCTGCGGTCGGCGCACACCAAACTGGACCTAACCATCGGCAGTCTGGTCAACCGCTGCGCCACCCTCAAGAAAAAGCAGGAGCAGTTGAATCCGGAACTCATCGCCAACGAAAAGATCCTGCGGGAGCAGATCAACGCGATGAAGAAGATCGATCAGGAGATCATGCTCGCCGAAAATCTCTATACCGAACACAACCCCAAGATGATCGCCCTGATCTCGCGCCGCGACACCATGCGCGAACGCCTGAAAAAATTCATGGGCGAAAAAAAGATCAACGACAACGACTTCGAGCACTTCGAGGAAACGATCGAACTTTCCGCCTCACTGAAGACCGCGCAGGAGGAGCTGGAGGCCCGGCGCGAGGAAATGCGGGTGCTGGAACAGGAACTCAAGGAGACCTCGGATCGCTTCGACCGGCTCAGCGACATCATGCCGCGCGTCCAGATGATAAACCAGCAGTACACCAACTTGAAGGAATCGCTGAACAAAATCGACACCTCGATATCCGACATCAACTATCTGATGCCGCTTCTGCGGGAGGATCTGCGGCTCAACGAACTCGCCGGATCGGCGTACGGGATGATGCCGTTCAGCAAGAAGAACATCTTCATCTGCGTCTTCGCCGCGATCTCGCTGACCATGGTGCTCGCGTCGCTGACCGTGCTGTTCGAATTCTGGCTCGGCAGCGTGTCCAGCGAAAGGGAACTTTCGGTCATTCCCGAGATCCGCTATCTGGGCAAACTGCCGATACTGGACAGCATGTTCGAGTCCAAACGGCAGGAGCAGATCGCCTTCAGCTCGATCTGCCACAACTTCCAGACGACGGATGTCGAACACCACGTCGTGCTTGCCGGCGTCCTCCCCGGCGGACGCCTCATCCCATCGATCTTCGACGCCTTCGAGTGGAACTACGCGATGGCGGGCAAACACACCCTCACCATCGACATGGTGCTGGCGGACAACTTCGATTACGAAGCCTATCCGCCCAGCGACACGGGGATCATCATCTATTCGGGCGGCAAAGGCTTCCTGCCGGTGGTCAGCAAACACTATCTGTCGCCCTCCGAGCTCATGCTGCTCAATCAGGATCTGGAAATACTCCGCAAGTCCTACGATCTGATCTTCATCCGGCATTCGTCGTCGCTGCGCCACGACCGCCTCTTCCTCGAACAGATCGTCGATCTGTGCGACGGCGCGCTGATCGCGGTCGGCGCGAAAAAGACCCCGCGCCAGAGTCTGCGCCGGCTCATTCTGCTCCACAAGAAAACGAAGTTTCCGATCATGATCATCCTTTCGGAAAGTTTGCCGAAGCAGCAATCGGGACACAACAACAAGCTGGGGATTGACGTATGAGACACGTTGGCTTGCAAGTCGTATCCGTCTTCTCCGCCGTCGGCATGCTGCTGGTTTACGGATGCTACCCCAACCGCAACACCTTCCAGTACGATAAATTGAAGGAGCTCAACATCAAGGAGAGCGCCATCCTCGAAATGTCGAGCGTCAGCGAGGAAGAAAGGAATGCCAGTCTGCGCGACATCCTCCGACGTTACGAGTCGCGCAGCGTCTCCTTCACCATCAACGCCGGAGACACCATATCCATCTCCGTCTACAACAACCCCGACCTCTCGATCGGCAGGACTTTGGTCACCCCCGACGGCTGTATCAGCATGGTGCTGGCCGGACAGGTCAAAGTCGCCGGGCTGACCATAGACGAAGCGTCGCTCGCCCTCGAAAAAGCGTTGTCCAAGTACATCCGCAATCCCAAAGTCGGCATCTCCCCGTTGGAGATCCACTCCAAGACGGCGACCATCGTCGGCGCGATCCAGAAACCGGGGATGTTCACCATCGCCAACGAAATGCGGCTGACCGACCTCTATGCGCTGGCGGGCGGATCGGCCGTCCGTCAGTACGACGGGCAATGGTTGGACGCGGTCGACTTCAACCGGGCGGTGTTCATCCGCGACGGTACAGTGCTGCCGGTCGACTTCAACAAGGCGATCGCGCACGGCGACCCCCTGAACAACATCAAGTTGTTCAAAGGCGACTACATCTATATCCCCGCCAAGGACGACAGCATGGTCTACCTGATCGGCGACGTCAAGGCCCCGCAGCGGCGGGTCTGGAGCAAGAACCTCGGGCTGCTCGAATTCCTCGCCGCCTGCGGCGGGATCAACGAGACCTACTGGCATCACGCGATCATCATCCGCGGCGGCGTCGTCAAGCCCCGGATGTACAAGGTGGACCTCGACGGGATACTTCAGGGACGCAAGGCGAATGTGCGCCTGGAACCCGACGACATCGTCTTCCTGCCGCATGACGACATGTCGGAATACAACGTGTTCGTACGCAAGCTGATGCCGACGTTCCAGCTGTTGAACATGATAACGACGCCGATGTTCTGGTACACCAACTTCATGTAATGAAATACCTCTTTTTCACCGCGGCGCTGTTGGGGATCATACCGGCAACGATATTCATGGTCTGCGACCGCAAGTGCATCCGGTGGGGAGTGCTGGGACTGATCCTGCCGTTGACCTTATACAACGCGACGGCGATCAACTTCCTGTCGCGCGAAGATTACCGCGGCACCTCGCGCGGATTGGAGATTTCTCTGGTCTACATCGTGGCGGCGACGCTGCTGCTGGCGTTCTTCATACTGCGGGGGCAGCGCAAGTTCTGTCCGGACTGGGGCAGCCGGCTCTATGCGCTCTACTTTCTGATGTGCATCCCCTCGGCGCTGAACGCGCCGAATCTGCTCGTCTACTCCTTCGAGTTGTGGAAGATGGCCATGATCCATCTGGTCTTCATGGCGGTCTACTACTATCTCGAGTTCTACGACGGCGACATCGACATCATCTTCTACGGTGAAGTGATCCTCGTGTTCTGGAATTTCGTTCTGGTCATATACGGATACCTCACCGGAGTCTACCGGGAAAACGGCATCTTTCCGCACCCGAACAGCATGGCGATGTACATGGAGATCGCCGGACTGTTGTTCTTCTCCCGCGCTTTCAACCACCCCGAGGGGAAGAAAACATTCATTTATCTCGCCGCATTCATCATGGCGGGCATCGCCATCGTGCGGTCCTACTCGCGGGGCGCCATCTTCTGTTATCCGATCGGCTGTTTCATCACTCTGGTCTGTTCGCTGTGGGGCGGCAGGACGCCGCACAAGGCCCGCTGCATGATGGTCATCGTGCCGATCGCGCTGATCGGCGTTCTGCTGACGGCGCCCAAGATCATCGAGCGTTTCGAAAAGGCGCCCAAAGCCTCGGGAGACACCCGCAAACAATTCGCCCGCGCCGCGTTGAACATGATCATGGACAAGAAATGGATCGGCGTCGGGCTCAACAACTGGAGCATCCTCATCAGTCCGCCCTACCACTACACCGAACACCGCGACCGGGACTACATCGCCAATGAAGGCAACAACGCCGTCGTGGAGACCGTCTATCAGGACGATTTCGGCGGCGGCATCGTGGAGACCATCTATCTGCTGGTGGGGGCGGAATGCGGCATCCCGGCACTGCTGCTGCTGTTGAGCTGGTTCGGCTACTACTGGATATCGTCGTTCCGGCTGCTGAAACTGTTGCGACGAACGGAGTACTTCTACCTGCCGGCGGGGATGTTCGGCGCCCTGACCGCGGTGTTCATGCAATCCGCCTTGGAGTGGGTGCTCAAGCAGCAGATCAACTTCATCTGGCTGGTCACGGTATTTGCGATCATCAGTTTCCTGAACAAGCACTACAAGGATCTCATCGCCTTGGAAGAGAAAAAACGTAACGCAGCCGGAAACGGCGATCCTTCCGCAAACGATCCGGAGTCCGGCGCAATAACACCCGACATGGTGAAATCGTGAAACTGCGCTGCTGCAAAATCCTGATGACGGCGGTCCTGTTCCTGGCAGCGGGACGGCTTTTCGGCGCCCCGCCGCCGCAGGGCGAGTGGAACTGCGTCGCCCTGACGCCGCGCCATCTGGCGCTGACCGGCGACTACTCGGACCTCCAGTTGAAACTGTTCGGCAAGCGGCTGGTCGAACGCCGGCAGATAATGCGCTGCAAATCGCCGTGGGAACGGGAACTGTGGTTCGATCTCTCCGCCACCGAAGCGATCGCCTCATACCGTCCGGTCGCGGCAAAATTGCTCAGGGACGCGCCCAAGATCGATTTGGATTCGGACCGCGGTAAGGTCGCCGTTACGGGAACGGGATTCTGGATCTCGGCGATCGGTCAGTCGATGTTTCCGGATGAAACCGGCAAGGAACGTTTTTCCCGCAACGCCGACGTGGCGTATCATCTGTTCCTGACCTTGAGCCGTCCGCTCGCCGACGGCGAGAAGTTGACCATAACACTGCCCGCCGGAGAAAAAGTGGATTTCACCTACCGCGTTTCCGTGCCGACTCCGGTCTTCAAGATCAATCAGATCGGTTATCTGCCGCAGGCGCGCAAGTTCGCCTATATCGGCGCCTGGCTCGGCACCGCGGGAAAACTGCCGCTGTTCCGGGATTTCACCGGAAAACCGTTTCAGCTAGTCGACGCTGCCGACGGCAAAACGGTGCATACCGGATTGCTGCACCCGCGTCCCCACGATCAGTACACCAAAAACGGAACGCCCTTCACCGGCGAGGAGATACTGGAACTGGACATATCCGACATCACCCGCCCGGGGGAATACTACCTCGCCGTGGAGGGGATCGGGCGCAGCATGACGTTCCGCATCGGCGACGACACCATGGCGGAGGCATTCTACATCCATGCGCGCGGGATCTATCACCAGCGCTGCGGCATCGCCCGGCGCGAGGCGTACACCCCCTGGGCCCTGCCGAGCTGTCACGAAACGTGCATCCGCGGGACCTTTCCGCCGGATATCGCGCACTACTCGAAGAGCGGCGGCAAACGGCAGTACGGCTTCACCAATTCCGCGGGACAGAGCATCGGGCTCAAACAATTCCGGCTGATCGCCGACAACATCCCCGCCGAACCGGAGATACTCCATTTCCCCGGCGGCTGGCACGATGCCGCCGACTGGGACCGGCGCCCGCAGCACCTCGGTATCGTCGGCGATCTGTGCGCGGTGTATCTGATGAAGCCGGAAAACTTCCGCGACGGTCAATTGAACCTGCCCGAAAGCGGCAACGGCGTTCCCGACATCCTCGACGAGGCGTGCTGGGGCATCGAGCATCTGCGGCTCAAGCAGCAGCCCAACGGGGGCGTCGGCACCTGGATCGAGACCACCCGCCATCCCGGACCGGCCGACGGAGCATCCCCGGACGACCGTTTGACCTATTATCTGTCGTGCGCCACCCGCGGCAGCACCATCGAGTACGCCGCTTATACCGCCGAACTGGCGCTGGCGCTCCGCCACGCCGGAGCAGTCCGCCGCGCCGAAATTTACACCGACTC
>CACZPY010000281.1 GCA_902783135.1 uncultured bacterium | reverse complement strand
TTCAAGGGTTCAAGGGTTCAAGGGTTCAAGGGTTCAAGGGTTCAAGGGTTCAAGGGTTCAAGGGTTCAAGGGTTCAAGGGTTTCGGTCGCGCACTGTCGTACCCGATCCAATAACCGCCGGTCCCGCGGGACAAACGGTTATTCGTCTGCCGACACCTGTCCGCGACCTTTTAACCCTTTAACCGATAACCCTTGAACCTTTTCACTTTACGGGCCGGCGGAGGCTGCGGATGCGGTCGCGCAGTTGGGCGGCGCGCTCGAACTCCAGCGCATCGGCGGCGGCGAGCATTTCGCCCGTGAGTTCGGCGATCAGCGCCTCCAGTTCGGCTTCGGGCAGACCGGCGCGGTCGAGATCGGGCACGCCTTCGGCGCCGAAGACGTCGCCCGCCAGTTTCGGCATCTTCGACTTGCCGCGTTTCTTGGGGCTTCCGATGATCTCGCCGATGGTCAGGCGCTTTTCCTTGCGGACGGTCTTGGGGACGATGTGGTGTTCCTCGTTGTAGCGCTGCTGTTTGCGGCGGCGGCGCAGCGTCTGGTCGATGGTGCCCTGCATCGCGGGGGTGATCTCGTCGGCGTAGAGTATCACGCGTCCGGCGGCGTTGCGGGCGGCGCGCCCGGCGGTCTGGACGAGCGACCTTTCGGAACGCAGGAACCCGGTCTTGTCGGCGTCAAGGATGGCGACGAGGGCGACTTCGGGCAGGTCGATGCCTTCGCGGAGCAGATTTATGCCGATCACGCAGTCGAAATCGCCGTCGCGGAGTTTGTTCAGCACGCGCACGCGTTCGAGGGCGTCGAGTTCGCTGTGCAGATAACTCGCGCGGATGCCGCATTCGGAAAGGTAATCCGCGAGCCGTTCGGAACTCTTCTTGGTCAACGTGGTGACGAGCACCCGTTCTTTTCGCGCGGTGCATTCGCGGATCTCGCCGATCACGTCGTCGAGCTGGTTTTCGAGCGGGCGCACTTCGATCTCCGGGTCGAGCAGACCGGTGGGGCGCACCACCTGCTCGACGGCGCCGCCGGAAAGTTCGAGTTCGTAGTCGCCGGGGGTCGCGGAAACGAAGATGGTGTCGCCGCAGACCGAGTTGAACTCCTCGAAACTCAGCGGGCGGTTCTCCAAAGCTGAGGGCAGCCGGAAGCCGTGATCGACCAGCACCTGCTTGCGCTGGCGGTCGGCCTTGAACATCGCCTGCAGCTGCGGGATGGTCACATGCGACTCGTCGATCACGGTCAAAAAATCGTCGGGGAAGAAGTCGAAGAGGCAGTAGGGGCGCATCCCCGGACGGCGGTTGGAAAGGTGCATCGAGTAGTTTTCGATGCCGCTGCAGTAGCCGAGTTCGCGCATCATTTCGAGGTCGTAATTCACGCGCTGATCGAGGCGCTGGGCCTCGACCAGAAGGTTGTTTTCCTCGAAGTAGCGCACCCGCTCCCGGCACTCGGCGAGGATCGAGGCGGCGGCGCATTCGATCCGGTTCTGCGGCATCACGAAGTGCTTGCAGGGGAAGAGCGTGGTGCGTTCGAGCGACGCCCTGACCTTGCCGGTCGTGATGTCGCGCCGCTCGATGGATTCGATCTCGTCGCCGAAAAAGCCCACGCGCACGAAGTCGTCGATCTGCGGTTCGTAGACGTCGACGACGTCGCCGCGCACGCGGAACTCGCCCTTGTCCGGGGCGACGTCGTTGCGGTCGTACTGGATGTCGACCAGCCGCCGCAACAGTTCGTCGCGGTCCAGCGTGTCGCCGACGGCGAGGTGTACGCACATCTCGGTGAACTCCTCCGGCGCGCCGAGGCTGTAGATGCACGATACGCTGCTGACGATGATGGTGTCGCGGCGCTCGATCAGACTCGCCGTGGCGGAGAGCCGGAGTTTTTCGATCTCCTCGTTGATCGAAGCGTCCTTGGCGATGTAGGTGTCGGTCTGCGGAATGTAGGATTCGGGCAGATAGTAATCGTAGTAACTCACGAAGTACTCGACCGCGTTTTCGGGGAAGAAGCCCTTGAGTTCGCTGTACAGCTGAGCGGCGAGGGTCTTGTTGTGCGACAACACCAGCACCGGGCGCTCGGCCCGGGCGATCACGTTGGCGACGGTGAAGGTCTTGCCCGAGCCGGTCACGCCGTGGAGCGTCTGGTAACGCTTCCCCGCGCGCAGCCCCGCCGTGAGCGCGGCGATCGCCTCGGGCTGATCCCCGGCGGGGGGGAACGGACTGTGGAGTTTGAAGATGCCCACGATCCGTCACTCCGTCTTTCCGGTGCGTTTCAGATAGTGCCGCGGCGTGCCGGGAACGCCGTAGTGCACGAACTCGCCGATCCCGGCGAGCGATCCGTCGAGTTTGCGCCGGGCGGCTTCGGCGTTTTCGTCCATCCCCGCCTTGCCGTCGTACAAGGTGTAGTCGGCGCGGTGTTCCAAGCCGCCGACGTTGGGCATGATGACGTTCGCCCCGGCGAGGAGTCCGCGCTCCCGACCGTCGGCGGGCGAGATGCTCTGCAGCGCGGTGGTGGCGGCGATGTTCACGTCCTTGAGCTGCAGCCGCGTCACGGCGATCATCCGCAGACCGAGTTCGAGGCGTCGCAGATCCTCCGCGCGGCTCCCGGGGTGGGCGATCCCGAGCGGGGTCCGGTGATGCGGTATCCACGGTCCCATGCCGATCATGTCAGCGTCGGAGGTGCGGAAAAACTCCACGTCGCGCGCGAGCATGGCGGCGCTCTGGTGCGGCAGACCGATCATCACCCCGGTGCCGACCTGAAAGCCCGCCTCGCGCAGCCGGAAAAGCGCGGCTTTGCGCCCCTCCAAAGTGCCTTCGGGGTGGAGTTCGGCGTAAAGTCCGGGGTCGCTCGTCTCGATGCGCAACAGATAGCGCACCGCCCCCGCCGTTCGCCATTTGCGGTAGGTTTCGAGCGTCTGCTCGCCGAAGGAAAGCGTGAGTTGGGGCGCGTTCGGGAGTTCGCCGATGCGCCGCACCGCCTCGGTCACGAATTCGACGAAGCGCGCATCGGAGCGTTCGCCGCCCTGCAATACCGCCGCGCCGTAACCGAAGTCGGCGGCGAGCTTCGCCCCGGCGACGATCTCGTCCAAGTCGAGTTCGTAGCGCCTCACCTCGGCGTTGCCCTTGCGGATGCCGCAGTAGAGGCAGTTCCGGGTGCAGAGGTTGCTCGTTTCGACGAGCCCGCGCAGATAGACGCCTTTGCCGACTTCGCGGCACTTGACCAAGTAAGCGGCGGCGAATAGCTCACGGCAGGCGGCGGGGTCCTCCAGCCGGAGCATAAATTCCAGTTCGTCCTCCGTCAGCACCGCCCCGTCGATGGCGCGCTTCAAAATGGCGTCGAGCCGCGTCAAAGCCCCAGCTCCCGTTCGAGTTTTTTCACCGTTTCCCCGAAGTAGTCGAGCGCGGCGGCGACCGGCGCGGGGGTGCTTAGATCCACGCCCGCGTCCTTCATGATGTCGAGCACGTCCTTCGAGTCGCCGGCGCGCAGGAAGTCGAGGTACGCTTCGCGCTTCGCCGGATCGCCCGAAAGCAGATTCCCCGCGAGCACCAGCGCCGCCGACATCCCGGTCGCGTACTTGTAGACGTAGAAGTCGTAGTAGAAGTGGGGTATCCGCGCCCATTCCAGCCCGATCAGCGGGTCCGCCTCGACCGCGTCGCCGTAGTAGAGTTTGTTCAGCGCGTAGTAATCCGCGGTGAGTTCGTCGGCGGAAAGCGGAACGCCAGCCTCCGCCTTGCGGTGCAGGGCAAGTTCGAACTCCGCGAACATCGTCTGCCGGTAGATGGTGCCGCGGATCTCGTCGAGCAGGTGGCCGTAAAGATAGGCGCGCTGTTCCTTCGTCTCCGCCTGACGCAGCAGATACTCCGAAAGCAGGATCTCGTTGGTGGTGCTGGCGACCTCGGCGACGAAGATCCGGTACCCCGCGTAGTGGTATTGCTGCGCCCGGTGCGAATAGAAGCTGTGCATCGAGTGCCCGAGTTCGTGCGCCAGCGTGAAGACGTCGTCGAGGGTCGAGTTGTAGTTCAACAGCAGATAGGGATAACTGTCGAAGCACCCCGACGAGTACGCTCCGGAGCGTTTGCCCCGGCGTTCGGGAGCATCGATCCAGCGCTCTTTGAAAGCGCGGTCGAGGTCGCGCAGATACTCCTCGCCCAACGGGGCGAGCGCGGCTTTGACCAGCTCCTCCGCGCGGGCGAACGGATAACGGCCGGAGGCGGCGGGCAGCAGCGGGTTGTAGATGTCGTACATGTCGAGTTTTTCGAGGGCCATCATCTTGCGCCGCAGTTCCATGTACGGGTAGAAGCGATCGAGTTTCGCGTGCACGGTGTCGATCAGATTGGTGTAGACCTGCTCGGGCACGTTGTCGTCCGAGAGCGCCGCCGCGAGGCACGACGGATATTTGCGGATCTTCGCCGAGGCGGCGTGGTTTTTGATCTCGCCGTCGAGGGTCGAGGCGAAGGTGTTGCGGAACTCCTTGTAGCGGCGGTAGAGTTTTTTGAAGGCGGTGCGGCGCACCTTGCGGTCGGCGTCCTCCATCAGCCGCCGGTAACTGCCGTGGGTGAGTTTCACCAATTTGCCGCCGCCGTCGCGCACGCTGCCGAAACTCAAATCGGCGTCGTTCAGAAGTTCGAAGGTGTTGGCGGAACTGCCCAGCACATCCGAGAGAGTGCCGAGGATGCGCTCCTCGGGTTCCGAAAGGGTGTGCGGTTTGTCGCGCAGCAGTTCTTCGATGCTCCGGCGGTAGAAGGCGAGTTCCGGCGAGTCGAGAAACGCCTTCATCTTGTCTTCGGGGATGCGCATGAACTCCGGCTCGAACCACGCCTCCAGCTCCGAAAGCGACGCCAGAAGCGCGTCCAGCTTGTCGACGCGGGCGCGGTTGGGGTTGTTGGAGGTGTCTTCGTCCGACAGGAGATGCGCGTAGGTGTATACCTTGGCGGTGAGCCGACTCGCCGCGTCCTGCGCCTCGATCGCTTCGCGCAGCACGGCGGGACTTTCCGCGAGGCGTCCCCGATAGGCGGCGAACTTTTCCGTGAGCGGGCGGATCTGCGCCGCATCGCGCTCCCACGCCGCCAGATCGCCGTAGAGCGCCGCGAGATCCCAGGTGGGCAGAACTTCTTTCATGGCATATCCTTTCTACGCCCGGAAGCGGGCGCACAGTTCGGCAAAACTCCCGTCGTCCAACGCGGCGCGGATGGAGCGCATCAGACCGAGGTAGTAGTGCAGATTGTGGATCGTCAGCAGCCGCACGCCGAGTATCTCGCCGACGTTCATCAGATGGCGGATGTACGCGCGGCTGAAGTGGCGGCAGGCGTAGCAATCGCAGTTTTCGTCGATGGGCGAAAAGTCGTGCGCGTAACGCCCCGCCTTCACGGGCAGCGTGTCGCCGCAGCCGACGAACGCCCCGCCGTGCCGTCCGAGGCGCGTCGGCAGCACGCAGTCGAACATATCCACCCCGCGCGCCACGTCTTCGACGATCTGGCGGGGAGTGCCGACGCCCATCAGATAACGCGGACGATCCTCGGGGAGGAACGGTTCCGCCGCTTCGACCGCCTTGAACTGCTCCGGCTCGGGTTCGCCGACCGAAACGCCGCCGATCGCGTAACCGTCGAAATCGAGAGCGGTGATCGCCCGCGCCGAACGTTCGCGCAGTTCGGGATACACCGACCCCTGCACGATGCCGAAGCGCAGCTGATGCTCCCCGAGCGGCTGTTCGCGCGACATCGTCTCCCAGCGGGTGGTGAGTTCCACCGACTTCGCCGCGGCTTCGACCGTCGCGGGGTACGGGGTGCATTCGTCGAACGCCATCACGATATCCGAACCGAGGTCGCGCTGTATTTTCATCGACTCGCGGGGACCGAGAAAGAAGCGCGTGCCGTCGATGTGCGAAGCGAAACGCACCCCGTCGGGTTCGAGTTTGCGCAAATTGGCGAGGCTGAAGACTTGAAATCCCCCCGAATCGGTGAGTATCGGATGCTCCCACCCGGAAAAGCGGTGCAGTCCGCCCGCCTCGGCGACGAGTTCCGATCCGGGGCGCAGAAACAGATGGTAGGTGTTGCCGAGTATGATCTCGGCGCCCAGTACCTCCAGCTCGGCGGGCGACATCGCCTTGACGCTGCCGCGCGTGCCGACCGGCATAAAGACCGGCGTCTGCACGTCGCCGTGGGCGGTGTGCAGAACTCCGCGCCGCGCCCGGCTGGCGGGATCGCGCCCGAGCAGCTCGAAACAGCCGGACATCGGACTACTCCGCCGTTGCGAACATCGAAGCGAGGACTTCGCCGGTCGTCTGCGGCGCCACGCCGAGCGCCCGCGCCACCGCCGCCGCGAAGTAGAAGGTCGCTCCCGGCCCCTTGCCGGTCACGACCGTACCGTCGGTCTCGACCAGTCGTCCGGTCGGCTCCTCGCCGGGCTTGAGATACTTGCCGAATCCGGGGTACATCGTGAAGACGCGACCCTTGAGCACTCCCGCCGCCGACAGCACGATCGGCGCGGCGCAGATCGCCGCCGTGACTTTTCCCTCGCGGGCGAACTCCAACACCAGATCTTTGACCTTGAGCAGATTGACCGCGCCGGGCATACCGCCCGGAAGCACCACCGCGTCGAAGTCGGCGGAGGATATTTCCGACAGCGGAGCATCGGCAGCGACGCGGATGCCGTGCGCACCCGCGACTTCGCGCCCGTCGACTCCCACCAGCACGACCTCGATCCCCAGCCGCCGCAGCACGTCGCACGTGCCCAACGCCTCAATCTCCTCGAAACCCGGAGCCAACAACAACAACACTTTGCTCATGACCACGCCCTCCGCGCCGGTTACGGTTCGTTTCTGCCGCAGCACTTCTTGTACTTCTTGCCGCTGCCGCAGGGGCACGGATCGTTGCGGCCGACCTTCTCCGCGTCGCGGCGGAAGGGCAGCTGCACGGGCGGCGCTTCGGGCGCGCCGTCCTCCTCCGGGAATCCCGCGGGCGCGCCGTTATCCGGCACCAGACCGCCGAACTGCTCGAAGTTCTGGTGGATCAGCATCTGGCGCAGTTCATCCGGCAGTTCGTCGGGAGCGAAGACCCGCGTCAGCGTGGCGGTGAAGAGGTTTTTCGCCACGTCGCGGTAGATCTGATCCATCATCGCCTTGAAGACGCCGAACGCCTCGTGCTTGTACTCGACCAGCGGGTCCTTCTGCGCGTACACCCGGAGCGACATGCTGGAACGCAGACCGTCCATCGCGTACAAGTGTTCCTGCCACAGCCGATCGATCGGCTCCAGCACGGTATGGCGCTGCAAATAGTCGAGCTGTTCGGGATCGACGTCGCCGTTGCGCCGGTCGTAGGCGCCTTCGACGCGGTCGATGATCTGCAGCGCCAGCGCCCGCGCATCGGCGAGCCGCCCGTCGGGACCGACGCCGTCGGTGAACTCCTCCGGCTTGAAATCCAGCGGGAAGAGCGCGTTCAGCTCCGCCGCGAGCCGCGCCGAATCGAAGGCGACCGCGCCCTTCTTGCGCTCATCACCGTTGGCGACCGCGGCGACGAGCTGTTCGACCACCTGATCGATGATGCCGAAGAGAACGTCGTGGGGATTATCCGAAAGCAGCGCATCCTTGCGCAGGGCGTAGATGATCTCGCGCTGCTTGTTCATCACGTCGTCGAAATCCAGCGTGCGCTTGCGGATCGCGAAGTGCTGCTGCTCGACCCGGCGCTGGGCGGTCTCGATCGACTTGTTGAGCCACGGATGCTGC
>CACZPY010000280.1 GCA_902783135.1 uncultured bacterium | reverse complement strand
TTTGTTTTACTGCTCATCATCGGATGTCTGTTTTTCTGGGCTGCTGGAAAATCTGATATTTCTTGACCTCGCTGGCGTTGATCCGGTCAAACAACTGCTGCAAAACCTCCTCGCTGACCAATCCCTCACAGTATTTGAAAAGCAGCTCTTTCGTAATCGGACTATGCCGCTCTTTCCAGACAAATTTACCCTCGGGAAGAATCAATGCGGTCATGTCGATATCGTTTGTTGCCGCATAGGTTCGGAGTAACCGCAGCTCCGCGTCGGCTTCCACTCGTAGCTTTCTCGCTTCTGCATTTTTCTGTGCCCAGGTCCGGAGCTGATCGTAAAAATCATCCAGCTGATCCTCGCGGTGCATGTCGTTGTCGCATGGTTCCCACTCGTCAAAATCAATCTTGTCACTCATCTTGTCCTTCCTTTCCATATTGTTTCCGGACTATATAATGAGGACGAATATCTCCGACATCGCCGAGGAGAGGGCATGAGGGGGGATGGAGGCGGAGGGGAGGCACGAAACGGTATCCATTGGTGAGTGATGACCGCAGCCGGAATCAGTATCGAAATGCACTGCTCCTGTTAGTCGCGTTGCGGTCGGATGTCGACTCCCGCCCCCGTACGGGACATGGCGGCGAGCGACGTCCGGCTGTCCGATCCCGAAACTCAAGCGATCGGCACTGGCGGCCCCTTCCGGGCCGTCAGCCGCGGGTTCCGGCTGACGGGCTCTCCCCCTCATTTCCCCTCACAGAACCGCACGAATCAAGGTGGCAGGATAGCTCAGTCGGTAGAGCAGGGGGCAAAATCCCGCTTGAATTTGTTGAAAATGAGGCTATTTTAGCTGTTAGTCGATTGTTAGCTAATCGGGTCGAAACAGTGGTTTTTTGTCGGTATCAAGTCACTTCTTCTCAAAAATGGCCGGACCCCGTGAACAAAGACGCCGTAAGTTCAGTTGCAAGAACTTACGGCGCGAAAACGGGCACAAAAAATGGTGGCCGGACCCAGAATCGAACTGGGGACACGGGGATTTTCAGTCCCCTGCTCTACCGACTGAGCTATCCTGCCACCTTGTGCGTTATTTAATAGACACCGTCAAGTGCGTTTTGTCAAGCCGACCTACCGAAAATTTCGCATTTCCACTTAATTTTCCGCTCCGCGCGCAAATCCCGCCTACCCCCCATTTCGGATTTGGAGAAAAATCGCATCCACGCCGCATCCTCCCGCCCACGGCATTTCACAAATGCACGTGCATTTATTACCCGCGAAATAAAATTCGAAAAATGGCGCTTCCGGCTGCGATGGCCGCTTGAAAAAGAACGGCGTCCGGGATATAATACAACATTATCAGTTCACAATGGGAGTTATGATATGAAACGCGGTCGGTCAATCAATTTATTTCTGCTCGACGGATCGGTTACCGGAGTGATAAAATACACCATGCAGAACTGGACCGGTGTGGTATACAAGATCCCGCGTATCGCATTGGGAAGTTGCAAAAAACGCGAACATCTGCAGCAAAGCGGCGTGTATTTCCTCTTCGGTAAATCCGACGAAAGCAACGAAAGCGTCGTCTATGTCGGACAGGCGGGGACCCGCAAAAACGGAACCGGTTTATTGGAGCGAATCCTTTATCACTCCCGCGATCCTAAAAAGGACTACTGGACCGAGGCGGCAGCCATAACCACCACCGACAATTCGTTCGGTCCGACCGAAATCAGTTATTTGGAAAATAAATTCACTAATTTGGCCAAAAAAGCCAACCGCTACCTGGTCAAAAACGACAAAGACCCCAATCCCGGTAACATCTCCGAAGAAAAAGAGTGCGAGATGGAGGAATTCACAGAAAAAACCGAGTTGATCATGGGCATCCTCGGACACAAGGTCTTCGTGCCGTTGGACGAGATCACCGAAGATACCCCGCGCGAGAATGTTGTCCGGCTTCATTTGAAAGAACGCGGCGCCGACGCTACGGGATTTCTCACCAGCGAGGGGATCATCGTCTGCAAGGGCAGCAAACTAAAAGAGATGCCCACACCGAGTTGTCAGGAGTGGATAAAGAAACTGCGCAACAAAAACCGCGCTTATATCAATTCGGATTGCGTGCTCACCAAGGACATTGCCTTCGACAGCCCCTCTGCCGCCGCCGGTTTTTGCGTGTTCGGTTCGGCCAATGGAAGAATCGCTTGGATGACCGAGACCGGCAAGACTTTGAAAGAACTCTACGCGGAAGTTTGATGATTTCTGGATACCGCGATTCCGGCAAGATGTACAGCTCTTGCGCCGGGAAAAATTATCCGGAAACACAGGGACTACTTGCAAATGTTATAACATGTGCTGTAAAAAGGCAATTTATTCATGCAGAAGAAGATATTGATACTTGGCGCGAATCCGGAGACTGCCGGGCTGGTGCAGAAAGCCAATTCCATGGGGATCTATACCATTGTCACGGACTACGATGGCAGGGCATACGCCAAGCAATACGCCTCAAAGGCCTGCAATGTGGACGCCATGGATCTCGACGGGCTTCTTGCACTGGCAAAAGAGGAAAAGGCGGACGGCATCGTGTTGGGGGTCGCCGAGGCCATCATGCCGACCTACGCGCGGCTCTGCCAAGCCCTCGATATGCCATGCTATGGAAATCCGGATCTGTTTGCCCTTCTTGCGGACAAGGCGCGTTTCAAACAGGTCTGCCGCCGATATGATGTGCCGGTGGTCGATGAATTTCCGGTGAACGACTTCTCCTCCGAAGAAGAACTGCGGAAGATCCCGCTGCCGGTTGTGGTCAAGCCCGTTGACAGCTGCAGTTCCAAGGGCATTTCCGTATGCAAGACGTTTCAGGAACTTGTACAGGGAGTGAAAAAGGCCCTTTCGTTTTCGAAGTCGAAGCGTTTGCTCGTCGAAAAATACATGACCGGCGAAGAAGTGGTCATCTACTATGCCTTCCAAGACGGCGAGGCCTCCCTCGTGGGCATGTGTGACAGATATACCAACAAGGAACAGGATGGCGTGGCGCAGCTGCCCACGGCATACATTTTCCCGTCGAGGCATTTGGAACAATATCGCAGGAAAGTCGACGCCAAGGTGAAGGGACTCCTGCGCGGGATCGGCGTCGAAAACGGTACGATGTTCATCCAGTCGTTTATCGATGAAGACGGCGGCGTTCGTTTCTACGAGCCGGGCTATCGGCTGAACGGCGCGCAGGAACATTATCTGGTCAACGCAGCCACCGGCATCGACGCCCGGGAATTGCTCATCAATTTTGCCTTGACCGGCAAGGTCGGCGAGGCGCGGATCGCCGACAAGGCGGATCCGTCGTTCCATGGCAAGTTCGGCTGCAAGCTCTCGCCGCTGGTCCGCGAGGGGAAAATCGGCAGACTTGTCGGTTTGGCGGAGATCGCCAAACTGCCGGGAGTGTTGTCCGTCAATCCCGAATATCGCGATGGCGATGTAGTTTCCGGCTACGGCACCTTGCGTCAGATCGCCTGCCGCTTTTTCCTGATGGCGGAAAGCCGGGATGCCTTGAGAACGCTGATTCGAGAAGTGTATGACAGATTCGACGTGCTGGACGATGCGGGCAGTTCAATGCTTCTCACCGGATTCGACATCAACCTTGTGTAACATTTTTTTCATGGGATTTTGATTTGAAACATGCATCGCGTCGATGCGGCCGGAAATGCCGTGACCGCTGTGACGGATATTGACTATGACTATGACTATGACTATGACTATGAAAGCAAGAACCAAATTTACTCAGGTGTCGTTATTCAGCGTTCTGCTCAGCGGGCGCTACGACGGAGTCATCAGCATCGCCGAACTAAAAAAATTGGGCGGCATGTCGATCGCCACCATGGATCGGCTGGACGGCGAAATGCAGATGATCGACCATGTGGTCTATCAGGCGTGCGCCGACGGTCGGGTCTATATGCCGGGGGACGACGCGACCATCCCCTTCGGCACGGTCGCCGAATTTCATGCCGAGCGAAGCATCCGGCTTGCCGGCATCCCGAGTTACGAACTCTTCGAAGAGTACATGGCGGAGTGCTGTCCGCAGGAAAATATCCCGCTCGCGATCCACTTCACCGGGAATTTCCGTCGCATGAAAGTCCGCACGGTCGCCCGTCAGGAGCGGGACGGGCTCGGGCTGGAAAATAAAGAGAAAAACGAAGCGGTCTTCGATCTGACCGACTGCTCCGGCGATCTGGTGGGATTTCGGCTGCCGGGATATGTCAGCGGAGTCAATGCGCCCGGCTGGCACCTCCACTTCGTGGATACGGCGCGGCAGCGCGGCGGCCATGTGGTCAACTTTTCGCTGCGCGACGGAGAGCTGCGCGTCTGCCATGCGGATGATTTTCAGATTCGCCTCCCCGCACCCGAAGTGCTTTCCGGGCTCGATCTGAGCCGGGATTGGAGCAAGGAGCTGAAGCGAGCCGAGGCGGAGCGATGATCGCGATCCGCAGGGACTGCCCCCGCGCGCCTCATATCAAAAAAATCAAATCGCGCCCGGGCTTCGGTCTTGACTTTCCCTGATTCCGGCGCTATTATAATCCGAAAATGAGGACGCAAGGTCCTCCGTTTTTCCGGGCCTCCGGGATGCGGGGATTCCGGAGGTGAACCGCTTCGGTTCCGAAACCGGGAAATGAACTCGGCATGTAAAAGATCCAAACCATACAACGTCAAAAAACGGGAGCAGGGAAAAATGATCTACGATTACACGATCACCACCGGCAAGGGCGAAAAACTCGATCTCGCCAAGTACAAGGGGAAAGTCATCCTGATCGTCAACACGGCCACGGGATGCGGGTTCACTCCGCAGTACGCCCCGATCGAGCAGCTCTACAAGGACTACCACGACAAAGGCTTGGAAATTCTCGACATCCCCTGCAACCAGTTCGGCGGGCAGGCTCCGGGCTCCGACGACGAGATCCACGATTTCTGCACCGTCCACTTCAACACCACCTTCCCGCAGATGAAGAAATCGGACGTCAACGGTCCGAACGAACTGCCGCTTTACACCTATCTGAAATCCCAGCAGGGCTTCCGGGGCCTCGACGAGCACCAGTACAAGGCGCTGCTGGAGGAAATGTTCGCCAAGGCCGATCCCGACTGGGCGAAGAAGCCGGACATAAAATGGAACTTCACCAAGTTCGTCGTCGACCGGAACGGCAGCGTCGTCGCGCGCTTCGAGCCGACCGCGGACATGGCGAAGGTCGAGGCGTGTATAAAATCCCTGCTGTAAGGAGGCTCGGCAAATGGAACTGCCCCCGAACGTGCGGCTCAACGACGACGCCGGACTGGTGGAAAAACTGCGGAACGCCATGGCGAAAAACGGCGGTTTCTGCCCGTGCCGGATATTGCGCACGCCGGATAACCTCTGCATCTGCCGGGAGTTCCGCGAGCAGATCGCCGATCCCGGATTCTCCGGGTTCTGCCACTGCAAACTTTACTACAAGGAGAAATGAACTATGGCGATAATCCATTTGGACAGCCGGTCCTTCGCAAAACTCACCGCGCAGAGCGAAAAAGCGGTCCTCGTCGACTTCTGGGCGAGCTGGTGCGGTCCCTGTCAGAAACTCACGGAGGAGCTGGAAAAACTGGCGGCGGCATATCCCGACCTCGTCATCGGCAAGATCAGCGTGGAAGACCGGGAAAACGTCCAGCTGGCGACCTCGCTCGGCATCGACGCCATTCCGGCGCTCTTCTTCTACCGCAACGGCAAGCTCGAAAAGCGGTTGGTCGGCTACATGACGAGCGAACAGCTGGCGGCTCAGTTGGGATTGTGATTCGGAAAAAAGCGGGGTGAATCATGATGCGTTTGTTCTTTGCCGCCTCCATGCTGCTGGGACTATCCGCGCGCGCCGGGGTCGAAGTCTTCGACTATCCCGACTGCCGGATCTATGCGATACAGGACGCCGCGAACCGCTTCCCCGCCTCGCTCTTCGCAAGCAGCGATCCAAAAGAGACCTTCGTCCAGACGGAACGGGATTACGCGGGGTCGGTCAACGTCTTCATCGTGGAATTCAAAGCGGACCGCCGGCGGATCATGATCGACGCCGGATTCGGCGCGCCCCGGGGCAAACTGCTGGCGGAAATGAAAAAGGCGAACCTTGCGCCCGAAAGCATCTCGGATATCCTCGTCACCCACATCCACCCCGATCACGTCGGCGGGCTGCCGGACTTCCCGCAGGCTAAGGTCCATATCGCCCGAGACGAGTATGCGGCGTGGGTCAAAGACCCCGCCCGGAAGTATCTCGCGAAATATCTGCCGGACGGAAAGCAACCGGATCTTTTCGCGTACGGCGTCGAACTCTTTCCGGGGCTGACGGCGGTCAAAGCCCCCGGGCACACGCCGGGGCATACGGTGTTTCAACTGAAGGACCGCTATTTCATCGGCGACCTCATCCACGCCGCCCGACTGCAGCTCGCCCACCCCGCCTTCTGCGCCCGGTACGACATGGATCCGCAACTCGCCGCCGCCAGCCGCCGCCACGCCCTGAAAGAGTTCCACGGCGAGTGGTTCGGCGCCCACCTCCCCTTCCCCGGGAAACACCACAATTAGCCGTTCGCATAAACCGGGAACGCGGAATATCCGGAAGATGTGCGGAAAATCGTATTGCCCTCCGTCAATAGTCGTGCTATATTAATGGGGAAGCAAGGAGGAAGTACAACGCGCGCGCGTAATGCGATCCCTACATCAGCCCCCGAACAGAAGAGGCCGAATATGACAAACGACACGCATCGGAAGGCATCCGGGATCCGGTTTCACCGGCTGGTCCGGCTTTTCTGCATGATGCTGCTTCTGTTTTCCGGAACGCTTTCCGGCGCGGAAAAACCTCCGCGGAAACTCGTCCGGATCCCCTACACCGCTTTCGAGCGGCAGATGATGGTGGACGAACACAACATCCCCGTTTCCGGTTACGCCTACGACTACATCCAGACGATCGGCACCTACGCCGGATGGGACATCCATTATATCCCGTGCGAAAGTTTCAACGACTGCTTCAAAAAACTCCTGGCGGGAGAAGTCGACGTCTTCTACGATGTGAGTTACACCGAGGAACGCGCGAAACAGATACTGTTCCCCGACGAGCCGATGGGGCAAGAATACTACTATCTTTACGCCTCGGACAAGAACACTTCCATCACGACCGGCGATTACAAGTCCATGAACGGCAAGATCGTCGGCATCACGACCGGAACAACGATGACCGAAATGCTGAAGCAGTGGTGCAAAAAGAAGAAAGTCGATCTGAAAATCGTCGAATACGACGAGATCCCGAAAAAAGAGGCCGATCTGCACGCCGGCAAGATCGATCTCGATCTGGAGGTCAGCATGCTGGCGAAACGCAACCTTTCGGCAGTCGAAAAGATCGACTCGTCCAGTTATTATCTGGTCGCCAACAAGACCCGCCCCGATCTGATCGAAGACATCAATGCCGCGATGGAGAAAGTGCTCAACAACGACCTGTACTATTTCTCCCGACTTCAGGAACGGTACTTTTCCGACACGGTGCTGAGCCGCAATCTGACGCGCGAGGAAAAGGACTGGATCGCGGACCATCAGGAGCTGCGCGTGGGATTTTTCGACAACTACCTGCCATTCTGCGCGCTGGACGAAAGAGGCAAACCGATCGGCTCGGGCATCGACGCGGTCAACGCGATCGTCAAAACTCTGAAACTAGAGGACAAACTGAAAGTCCGGTTCATCTGTTTCAGCGACCAGAAACAGGCCTACAAAGCGGTGGAATCGGGAAGGATCGATATGATGCTTCCCGCCTACATCAGCAATTCGGTCCAGCAGAAGTACAGCGTCATCGGCGGCAAGGTGCTCATGACGATGGCAAGCGATCTTGCCTACAAGCAGGGGAACGCCCGCAAGGAAAAACGCTTCATCGGCGTCAACCGGCATAACCTGATGCAGTATTACTACTGCCGGGATTCCTATCCGAATTCGAAGGTCGTATTCTACGACGACGTTCAGGGCTGTCTCGACGGACTGCTCGACGGGACCTCGGACGCGACCTTTCTGAACGGGCTCCGCGCCGAAGCGCTGCTGAAACCCAGCAAATACCGTCCGATCCGGACGGTGCGGGCGAAGACCGATTTTCAGGTCCACATGGCGTTCTCCGCAGACAACATCGGACTGATGCTGTTGATGGACCGCGGCTTGACGATGCTCGACCCCGATTTCATCAACAAGGCGTCGTACGCCTACGTGAGCCGGATCTACAAGTATTCCACGATGGATTTCATTCAGGAAAATATCGTCGCGGTGATCGGCTCGGTCGCCTTTATGGTCGCGCTGCTCGTGGCGGTGATCGGCTACCGGATCAGCAACCGGAAACTTTCTGGGATCAACCGGGAACTCAAGAACTATTCCGCGACCATCGAAAAACAGCGGGGGGAACTCGAAAACAAGCAGAATGAACTCAAGGGCGCGCTCCATATGGCACAGGCCGCCAACCGCGCCAAAACGACTTTCCTGAGCAATATGTCGCACGACATCCGCACCCCGATGAACGCGATCATCGGATTCACCGGGCTCGCCGCGAGCCACATCGAAGACAAGGAACGCGTTCAGGATTATCTGACGACCATCGCGCGCTCCTCGGAACATCTGCTCTCGCTGATCAACGACGTGCTCGACATGAGCCGCATCGAATCCGGCAAGATGACTTTGAGCGAAAATGTGGAGTCGCTGGCGGATATCCTCCATGCGCTCCGGAACATCGTCAATGCCGACATCAAGGCGAAGCAGCACACCTTCTTCGTCGATACGGTGAGCGTCCGGAACGAGTTCGTGTACTGCGACAAGATGCGTCTCAATCAGGTGCTGCTCAATCTGGTCTCCAACGCCATCAAGTACACGCGCCCCGGCGGGACGATCACGTTGCGGATCATCCAAAAAGCCGTGACGGACAACGACCGCGGCTCTTTCGAGATCCGGTGCAAGGACAACGGCATCGGCATGAGCGAGGAGTTCGCCAAAACGATCTTCGATCCGTTCACCCGGGAAGCGAACACCACGGTTTCGGGCGTACAGGGCTCCGGACTCGGGATGCCGATCACCAAGAACATCGTGGAAATGATGGGCGGCAAGATCTCCGTCACCTCGAAGAAGGGCGAAGGTACCGAATTCGTCGTTACGGTGGATTTCAAATTGGCCGAAAACAAGACCGCCGACCCCACGATCCCGGAACTGAAAGGATCGCGCGGTCTGGTCGTGAACGACGACGCGAACACGGGGCAGTGCATCGCCGACATGCTCCGAAATGTCGGAATGCGCAGCGAATGGTGCGCTTCGGGTCAGGAGGCGGTCACCCTCTCCGAGGAGTCGGTGCGTGACGGCGACCGCTTCAAAGTCTATGTCGTCGATTGGCTGCTGCCGGATATGAACGGCATCGAAACGGTGCGCCGCATCCGCAAGGTCGTCGGGCCAGACGCCGCCATCATCATCCTGACCGCATGCGACTGGACCGACATCGAAAACGAAGCCAGAGAAGCCGGCGTCACCGCTTTCATCGCCGAACCGCTGTTCCCCTCCGATATGCAGCGGGTGCTGCTGCAATCGTGCGGAAAGGAAACGCCGGATCAGAGCGAAAAGAAGGAGATCATCCCCTCGTTCCAGGGCAAAAAAGTCCTGATGGTGGACGACAGCAAACTCAATTTGAAGGTCGGAACGCTGCTGCTCAAGGAACAGGGCATGATCGTCGACACCGCGTCGGACGGACAAGTCGCGGTCGAAATGCTCCGGGAAAAGGGTGTTGACGCCTACGATCTGGTCCTGATGGACGTGCAGATGCCGATAATGGGCGGTTACGAAGCGACCGCCGCCATCCGGAGACTGCCGGGCGGCAACAAATTGAAGATCATCGCCTTCTCCGCCAACGCCTTTGAGGAAGACCGGAAAAAGTCTATACAGTCCGGCATGAACGGACACATCGCCAAGCCGCTGAAGATCGAAGAACTTCTGAACGAATTGAAACGCTTCGACGTGTAGGCGCGCCGCATCGGCAATGTAACACGCGATGCTGATCTTACGTCACGGAACGAGCGCCGAACTCACGGTGCGTAAATCGCGCTTCCTCGCCGAAGCGACGCCGGTCGCCTCGCCCGAGGCGGCGCGGGAACTTTGGCACGAACGCAAAAACACCTACACCAACGGCGGACACATCGTTTTCGCCTTCATCTGCGGCGCGCGGGGCGAAGTGATGGGATGCTCCGACGACGGCGAACCCTCCGGCACGGCTGGGCGTCCGGTGCTCGAAGTGCTCAAGGGCAGCGGGATCACCAACGTACTCCTCACGGTGGCGCGGTGGTATGGCGGGATCAAACTCGGCACGGGCGGGCTGGTCCGCGCCTATACCGAAAGCGCGCAGCTGGCGATCGCCGACGCGCCGACCGCCGAACTGGTGCCGCTCGTGCGCTTCACCGTCGCCCTGCCCTATATCCACTACGAAAACGTGCGGCGCCGCCTCCCGGAATTCGCGGCGGAGATAACCGGCGAAGAGTTCGCGGCGGCGGTGACGCTCTCGGGCGTGATGCCGGAAGCGAATTTCACCGCCTTTTCCGCGCTGATCCGCGATCTCACCGGCGGTGCGGTGGTGCCCCGCCGAACGGATGCGTGAAAGATCCCGCCGGGCTCAATCCGGAAGTTTCGCCAGCAGCGCGGCAGCGGCGGTTTTCACCGCCTCCACGATCTCCGGCGGTTCGAGGGGGATCGCCCCGCCCTGTTGCGAAAGTATCCACGGCACGACGACCTGCTCCGGCACCTCCGGAATGATGAAAAGCCACATCCCCTTGCCGTCTTTGCGGATGCGCTGTTTGGTATGCATCCGGTGGGCGACGGCGTATTTTCTGACTTCGCCGGTGAGCCGTATCTTCACGTTCGAGTATTTCCTCCAGCTGACGATGTTGTCGGGCGTCACCGAACGGATGATCCCCATGTCGGGCGGGAACGACTCCGGCAACATCTCCGCCTTGAGGATGCGGCTGATGACGAAGGTCCGCGGTTCCCGCCGCAAGTGGCAGTAGGCTTTGATGCGCCACTCGCGCATGTACAGAAAGAACACATGGGGCTCGACCACCCGCTCCGTGGGACCGTCGCCCTTGAGATCGTCGTAGACTATGCGCAGCAGCCGGTGTTTCTGCCATGCCTCGAAAACGACCGGGAAGATCGGCGAATCGTTGACGGCGCCGGACTCGGCGAAGACCTTGAGCGAATGTACGAGCGTGGTGTCGAGAAAATCCGGGTTGTTGCCTTTCAGGATCTCGTCCACCGCGGCGGAGATGCGGGACTTGATCGGCTCCGGAAAGACATCCTCGGCGATGCGCGCTCCCAACACCAGCGCGAGCATCGCGGACCCCGAGAGCTGCGCGGGACAGTTGAACTCCCAAGTATGATCGGTCAGGTAGTAACCCTTGGCGGCGCGGTCGTAGGCGATCGGGCAGTGAAAATCGTTCTTGAGCGAGTCGATGTCGCGGTAGACGGTGCGCAAACTGTATTTCGCCCGGATCAGCTGGTTCTCCTCGAACTCCAGCTTTTCGTACTCCTCGAGCAGGTTCTCGGCGCTCGGCATCCGGTTTTTCTTGAGCAAGGCGACGATGCGCGCCATGCGGAACACCTGCATCCGCGAGGGTTTCGCCCGTTCTTCACGCTGTGGTAAAATTTTTTTCATTTTTTTCGCGCTCCTCGATTTAACTGACATCATTTGGCAGCGGCACGCGATACATTATACTCCGAAAAGTAAAAATGCAAGCATCCCGATTGATTTTTATATCAAGGAGATCATACCGTGGACTACTATATTCTGTTTGTTACGGAGACCCGACTCGAGGCGGCGAAACTGGCGACGGAATTGAACCATGCCCTCGCCGCCGTCGTCGCCAAGGTCGCCCGCCCGGAGGCGGGGATCCTCAAAAAGCCGTACCGCTACCTCGTGCTCACTACCTCGGAAACGGCGGCGGCGAACCGCGATCTGCTGCGCGTCGTCCGCGCCGGCGTGGAGCCGCCGCGACTCCCGAAACTCCGGCTGATCAAGGAGTGGTGCTTCGACGTGCTCATTTCTTCGATCGAAGCGCTGACCCGGCTTGTCCGCAAGCTGAAAGGAGCGAACGAATGAAGAGCGAATTTTGGTCCGCGCCGTTCTACTGTTCCAAGCGCCGTCCGCACTACCGCGCATACTGCATAAAAAAGGAACAACTGCGTCAGCAGCTTTCGAAACTGCGGGCGGAGTTCGGAAACCATCTCGACTGATGCTGAAAATAATGTCTGCGCGGCGGGTAAAAACACGGCGGAGCATGGTGCTCTGCTCAAAAAATCCCGACGCGGTACAAGCGGAACCAACGAAAGGAGTAGAAAATGAAAGAGTTCTTTTCATTCATCGCGGTCGCGCTGATCGCGACGGTCAAGGTCATCATCTTCCTGCTGGCGTTTATCATAACCGCCGGCGTCATCTTATGCGGCGGCCGTAGGTGAAACGGACAACTAAAAACAGCAGCCGCGACCCGCTTTGTCAGTGAAATCCGCTGCGATTTGATTATTTCGTTTCCCCCGGTTACATTATACGGCATGACTTATTCGTGAAAACTCAATGGAGATCTTCATGGACGAAAAGCGGCCGAAAACAGTTTTCGTGACCGGGCACCGGAATCCGGACATCGACAGCATCGCCTCGTCTTTCGCGTTGGCGGAGCTCAGAAGGCGGCAGCATCCCGACACCCGGTATCTCGCCATCTGCCCCGGCATCCTCCCCGAACGGGCGGCGTACCTCTTCGACCGCTTTCACCTCCGCCCGCCCGAGTCCAAAGGCGACGTATACTTGCGCATCGCCGACGTCATGGACTCCGCGATCCCCACCGTTTCCACCGGGACCGCCATCATGGATGCCGTCCGGATCCTCAACAACTCCGGCTGTTCCCGGCTCCCCGTCATCGGGTCGGACGGCAAACTCGCCGGCATGTTGAGTCCGTTGAACCTGCTGTCCCGACTTCTCGACGTGGGCAACGCGGGCAGCGGGCTCACCGGGCGGCTGATCCACAGTTCCATCGACCTCATCACCCGCGTCATCGAGGCGAAGAAGCTCACCGCCTTCGACACCGACGTCGTTCAGGACCTCCACGTCTATGTGGCGGCGATGGGGGTGGACAGTTTCGAGACGCATCTGCCGCGGGAAAAGGATCAGAGCAAACTCGCGCTCATTTCCGGCGACCGCCCCGAGATCCACCTGCGCGCGCTCCAGCGCCGGATCCGGCTGCTCATCGTCACCGGCGACAAGTCCGTCGATCCGCTGATCCTTCAGGAGGCGGAGAACCGCAAAGTCA
>CACZPY010000279.1 GCA_902783135.1 uncultured bacterium | reverse complement strand
TTCCCCGGATCTTTGAGCACCGCGTACATCGCGCTCGGTCCCCAGCAGCACACCGTCTATCTGCCGACCCCGATGGCGTTGGAACAGTTCCCCGAACCGATCCGCGACGGATCTTTCGGCGAACTCGCCCGCGCTCTGCGCAAGGCGGCGGGCGACGACCACGCCGGATTGCAGGAGATCGTCGAACTCGAGAAAAAACTCTTCGCCGAATACGAACAAGTGCGCGAACGGGCGCGCGAACTCCTGAAGGCGAAAAAGAACGACGAAGCCGTCAAACTTCTTAACGATTGCTACCGGCGGCAGTTCGACGCCGCCAAAGCGCTTTTGACTTCGCTGCTCGACGCGGCGGGAAAAGCCAAAAAAGAACAATCAACCCCAACACAAGGAGGCTCCGATAAATGAATCCGTCCAAGAAACACTTTACCTTGATCGAACTGTTGGTAGTCATCGCGATCATCGCGATCCTCGCCGCCATGCTGCTGCCCGCGCTGCAGCAGGCGAAGGCGCGGGCGCAGGGCTCCGGCTGCGTCAACAATCTTAAGCAACTCGGCGTCGCGGCGAGCGTGTACCTCAACGACAACCGGGATCTCTTTCCGTACCCCCACAGCACCAACCCCGCTCAAACCGACGTCATCCGCAACTTCCTGTGGCCGGAATGCTTCATGGCCGGCAGGTACATCCCGGATACCCGCACCGGTCTCGGGAACACCAGAAACCGGGCGTCCATCGGGATCATGCCGGAAAACAAGTCGATCAAATGCACGGTCATCCCCTTCAGCCACAATCTCTTCAATGTTTCCGGCGGCAGTGGCATCCCGCAGACCTATGCCGCGCCGGGGCCGAACAACCGCGATTACGCCGCCGCGGTCGGCTGGTGCATCAACTTCAAAGCTCCGAGCTTGGCAAAATCCTATAAAACGCCTTCGTACAGTAATGCAGCGGCCCAATTGGGGACCTCGTCCCCCAGCAGCCGCATCCTGCTGACCGACGCGGTATGGGGAGACCAATACGACAAATTCTACCAGCGCTCCATCTTCTACGCCGCCAGCGACAGCAAGACCCAGTGGTGCGGCATAACCAACCCCCACAACGGACGGATCAACCTGCTCACGCAGGGCGCGAACGTCGCCGTCATCTCGACGGATCAACTGCCGAATTACCAGTCCATACTACTCAGCAGTTGGACCGGAACCGCATGGGGCACCGGCGGAGGCCGCTACCCTCAAGCCGTCCGCGCGGTACACTTTGTGCCGTGGGGCGAAGCCTCGTCCTACACCGACCGCATCAAGGTGATCGAAGACAACGCCGACTGACCGATATTCCATTCGAGCCGTGCGGCATCACCACGCCGCACGGCTTTTCTTAATTGAGGCACCATGAACCACACCGAGTGGCTGGTCTGCAAGGACAAACGCAAGTGGAACCCGTCGCATCTCTTGCGTAACGACGTCAAACTGCCCGAGGCGGTCTATTTCCGTAGCGAGTTCGAGCTCGGCGAAGCGGATGATCCAAGCAGAGCCGTACTCCGGATCTGCGGCTTGGGTTACTACGTCGCGTACCTCAACGGCGTCCGCGTCGGCGACATGGTGCTGGAACCCTGCCAGAGCGATTACGACAAGAGCGTGTATTTCCGCGACATGGACGTGTCGGAACTGCTGCGCCCCGGCCGCAACTGCATCGGAGTGATCCTCGCCGGAGGGTTTTACAACGCCTGCGTGCCGACCATCTGGCACTCGGAGTTGATGCCGTGGCAGGATTTCTGCAAACTCCGGCTCGAATTGCGCTCCGCGAGCGGCAAACTGCTCGTCAACACCACGCCCGAAAAATGGCGGGCGACCTCGAACGGCCCCATCGTCTTCAGTCAGGTGCGCAGCGGCGAATGGTACGACGCCCGCAAGGAGATGCCGCACTGGAACGAAGCCGGTTTCGACGACTCCGCATGGAGTTGCCCCTCCCCCGGCGGGGCGCCGCGCGGCATCCTCAAAAAGTGCGACTTTCCGCCCTGCCGCGTCGTCGGGATCATTCCGCCGGTCAGCCGCAGAAAAGTGAAACTCGCGGACGGTTCCGAGGCGGAACTTTTCGACTTCGGGCGAACGCTCTCCGGCGTGGGCAAACTCCGCGTCACCGGCAGCGCGGGCGCGGTCGTCACCTTGAAGTACGGCGACATCCTGGACGAGAACGGCAACTTCACTCAGGACAACGTGAAAAATCTCGTGTACGGCGACTTTCAGACCGACCGCTATACGCTCAAAGGCTCCGGAGTCACGGAGGAACGCAAGGCGGAGTTCGTCTGGCACGGTTTCCGCTACATCCTCGCCGCCGTGGACGGCGACGCCGCGCTCGAAGGCGTGGACGCCTGCGAAATACACACCGACTTCCCGAGGACAGGAAAATTCGAGTCTTCTTCGGACACCCTGAACGCGCTCGCATTCAACAACGAAAACTCCTACCTCGCCAACTTCGTCGGCGTGCCGACCGACTGCCCCCACCGCGAAAAACAGTGCTGGAGCGGCGATGCGCTGATCGCAATGACTAGCGGCATGTACAGCTTCAACGCGACGAAAAACTACGAAGCGTTTCTGGATTCATTCGTCGAACAGCAGGCCCCATGCGGCAGCGTGCCGCATGTGCTCCACACCAACAAAAGTTCGCCCCACTCGTTCGAATGGGGCGGCCCCGCCTGGGACGGGGCTTTCATCATGATGCCCTATTATCTTTACCTCTTCACCGGCGACGGCTCCCGGCTGAAACGCGATTTCGACGCGTATCTGAAACTCATCGACTACTATCTGCGCGAAGGTTGCGAACCGGATACGCTGCTCGTCCCGGTGGGGTTGCCGGACTGGTGTCCGCCCGCGGAAGCGCCGGAAACCCCGGTCACGCTCACTTCGAGCGCCTATTTTTACGCAATGCTCTCCACCGCCGCCAAAATCGCCGATATCATCGGACGCACTGACGATGCGGCGCATCTCCTGCGGCTCGCCGCCAAGATGAAGGATGCTTTCAACCGCGAATTTTACCGCGGGAACGGCATTTACGGGACGGGAACATTGACTTCGCTCGCCTGCCCGCTCTATTTCGGTCTCGCGCCGGATCGCGCGACGTACGACGCCGGGGTCAAACAACTGGTCGATGCCGTACGCGCGGCAAAACACCGGGCGTTTTTCGGCATTCAGGGCGCCTTCACCACCTGCCGGGTCCTGGGCGACGCCGGATATGCCGACGACTTGTACCGCATCTTCACCCAGCCGGATCATCCCGGCTGGGCACATCAGTTGGCGCAGGGCGCGACCAGTTTTTGGGAACAGTGGGACGGTCGGCAGTCGCACATGCATGTGATGTACGGCGATATACTGGCGTGTCTGTACCGTTATTTTGCCGGCATCGCCCCCGACGCGGAACAGCCCGGATTTGCCCGCATCATATTCCGTCCGCGTTGTCCCGCCGGATTGGATTCGGTACGGGCATATCACAATTCTCCGCGCGGCAGGATCGAGTCCGAATGGCGGCGCGACGAAAAGGGCATCCGGTTCCGCGTATCCGTACCGGAGGGCGCGAGCGGGATTTTCGAATATGGCGGAGTTCGCACCGAACTGACGCCGGGAAAACACGAATTCACCACCGAGACGCGGGGTTGATATGACGAAAAAATATGATAAAATCACATTGGTGAAAAACGGCAAAACCGAGTACACCATCATCTACGAGTTTTCCGGCGACGTACTGATCGATCCCGCCGTGCGCGACCTTGCCGCGACGCTGGAAGAGATAACGGGAGCAAAATTCCCCGTCGCCGCCGCAACGCGCGGACATGGCATATACATCGGCGTTACCCCGCCGGGCGAAAAGCCGAATTTCGAATCCCGCGAGCGGCGCATCAGAAGCGTCGGCGCCGAC
>CACZPY010000278.1 GCA_902783135.1 uncultured bacterium | reverse complement strand
TGTCCTCCGGGGCGAAGGCGACGTCGTTGCCGCCCCAGAATTTGCCTTCGACCGTCTGCCAGCGCGCGGAGATGCGGGCGTCGCTCCGGTCGGGATGCTGCGCTTTGACGCGACAGCGCACGGCGTAGCGCTTGCCGGGTTTGAGGATGAGCTCCTGACGCACGCAGGCTTCGCCGGAGTCTTCGATGTAGACGCCGTTTTGATCTTTCCCGGTCTCACCGTCGTTGCGCTTCCAGAATATCCAGCGCGGAGAGGTGATGAGGTTGTCTGCGGATGCCTTTCCAGCGTCGAGGTCCCGCCATAATTTCCGGGCGGCGAGTTCGGACGGCGAGAGTTTGCGTTTCAGGGGCACGGCGTTGCCGTCGGCGTCGAACCCCACTTTGACGAGCTCCGGCCGGTCGAACCAGACTTTGCCGTAGCTGTTCTCGACGCCGAGCTGCAGCGAGAGCGTCTCAACTCCTTCGGGGACGCGGAAGAAGGCGGTGATGACGCCCCACTCGTTCGGTTCCAGCTTGCCGTTTGGGAACTTGAGGTCGTGCCCGTGCTCCCAGGCGCCGTTCTTGTATTTGAAGCGGATGGAGATCCCGGCTTCGCTGCGCACGGGGTCTTCCAGACGGACGCGGCAGCGCACCACATAGAGTTCACCCGCTTCCAGTTTGTGTTCCTGAAGATAGCAGGCGTTGTCCGAATCCCGAATATAACGGCACTCTCTGGAACCGCCGGGGATCTGTGGATCCCTGCCGCCCTCTCCGTGAGTGCGCCTCCAGAAGCTCCAGCTCGGCGAAGTCAGCAGATTGTAAGCCGCCGTCGGCGCGCCGTCGAGTTTTTGCCAGACCTGCCGCATCGCTTCGCAGTCCTTGAGCGTCGTCCGCTTCGCCTCGAATACCCGGTACACCCGTTCCACCATTTCGCGGCGGCGCGGATCGAGGTCGCGCGACCTGGCGCGTTCCAGCGCGGCGCGGCATTTTTCCGTCAGACCGTTGTCCGACAATGCGAGCCACGACAGGATCGTATGGGTGTGATAATCGGCGACGGGGAATTCGGAGTACCACGACTTTTCGGTGAGGGCGAAGTACTCCTTCATGTCCGGAGCGGCGGCGCCGTAGACGACCTTCAAAAACTTGTCGCGCAAGGCTTCGACATCCTGATCGGGATTCCACATGAGCTGGGTGCCGACCCAAATGTAAATTGCGTTGACGTCCCAGAAGACGTGCGACGGCATGGTGTGCCGGTACTTGTAGCTTTCCTTTTCGTTGTCCTGAAGTATTTCGCTGTGCATACCGACGATGTTGCCGAGTTTTTTCGCATACTTGAGATCGGCGGCGACGATCCGGTCGATGGGGCGCGGATAATCTCCGGCGAGACCGTAGTATTCGTAGAGCACCGCCTTGACGCCGCGCTTCGCCCACTCGTCCTGATGTTCGCGCGAGACGCGGTTTTTCGGAGCGTCCACCGGATAGCGCAAGTCCTTGTAGCAGGGGCAGAGGATGATCTGCATATTGTCTTCGAGCGGCACGGCGGGGGGCGCTTCGGCGAAGATGTAGGCGAAGGTGGTGATCCGCTTTCCCGGAGCCACTTCCTTCAAGTGGCGCGCCACCTCGTTCAGAAACATATAGAAGCGGGTCGAATCGAAATTCGGCGCGCCGAGTTCGAGCCGCGTGCCGTCAGGCAATTCGATCGGTTTCGAGCACTCCGGACAGCGGCAGGCGTTCTGGTTGTCCTCCAGACAGATCGCATAGACCTGATGGTTGGGATCCTTGGCGATCTCCTCGTCGAAGCGTTTCAGGAACTCCTTGACCATCTCCCGGTTGGTGAAGCAGAGCTGCGCCGGGGTGGCGATGCCGGAGATCACCTTCGGATCGATGCGTTCGCCGTTCACCATCGAGTAGAACTCGGGGTGCTTTTCCCAGTAGAGATCCCGCCTCATGAAGCGGCGGACGATATTGTGGGCGTAGAAGCCTTCCTGTTCGATGCCGAGTTCCCGCTGCATTCTTACAACGGTGGGGTTGCCCGGATTGGCGTGGGTCCAGGTGGCGCAGTTGCGGATGTTCCACACGAGATCCGGCAGCGGGATGGGGTAGCTCACCTGCCAGCCGCGGATTTGGAACGTCGGGAGATCGCGGTAATCGGTCTCCGTCAAGGTCAGGTTCGCGTCGGGGATCGTGAAGGTCGCAAGTTTTTCATCCGGACGCGCCCAGACGATGTCGCAGTTGCGCGCGAGCATCCGGTAGACGCCGTTCAACACGCCCTTGGGACAGCTGCCGAGGATATAGACGGTGTTTCCGCCGGTACGGACGGCGTATCCGTCGTTGCCCTTGAGCGCGGCGGCGTCCTCGGGGAACTTGGCGAGCGCTTCCGGCGCGCACGAAAGCACGATGCGGTATTCCGCTCCCGCCGGAGCCGCGACGATGGGGAGTTCCGCCCCGGAGAGCTGTTGAAGTGCCAGCTGCAGTTCGTTGGCGGCATGGACGATCGCGGGGGTGGTGTCGCCGCCGGTGACGATTTCGGCGCACGCCGTTCCGTTTTTCGCGAGCGGGATCTCCGCTCCGCACCACAACGCGGACAGCATCGCCGTTGCAACGGCGATCGACTTCAACAGATTGAAACGTTGTTTCATTGGTAGTCCCCCCTTTGGTATGATTTATGGCTATGTCGCCGATTTGTTTTCCGTAAGCTTTGGGAATTTTGGGAACTTTGGGATCTTTTGGTACTTGCCCCCCGTTTTCATCCCAAAACTCCCAAAACTCTCAAAACACTTTCAGGTTTTCGGTTTTCAGTTATCGGTTTTCGGCGCGGACCGGCGCGACCGGTAAAGGTACCGTATGACCCGCGTTACGAGCGTATCTCTTATGTCAACCGCCGTTTGCTTTGTCGTCCGACTTGTCCGACTTGTCCGACACGGCACTTTGTACTTCTGCTTGCCCTCCATAGCGCCATCGGCGCGACGGAGGGTCGGTCGCTTGCCTATGCGTCAGCGTAAACGCATATCACGCGGGACAAACGCTCATTTGTCTGCTCCCGCCATATCCGCGACCGATAACCGTAAACCGATAACTCTCGAAAAAGCGCGGGAGACCGCCGTCGGAGATGTCGCGAACTCCGGCGGCGGCGCCTCGCCGCAGATATTACGCCAGTTGCTTGAACTTCAGCACGCTCTCTTCGAGCGCGAAGCCCCAGCCGTCGTA
>CACZPY010000277.1 GCA_902783135.1 uncultured bacterium | reverse complement strand
TTCGACTAATCGTTTGCATACTGTCCGTCTGGTTTGCTTCCGGGGTCGCCGGAGACGCGATGGCGTTTCCGGGCAGCTCGGCCAAGCCGCTCGGCAACGGCGAATTCCGGCTCGAAAAGTACGGTTCCCGGGCGGTGGGAAAAATGTTCCCCGTCGATCCCGGCAAGGCATGGCTGCTCGAAGGCGAATTTCGCGCCGACCGTCCGACGGTCTTGAGTTTCGGCTTGGAGCTTTTCGACGCTTCGCGTAAGTACATCCAACCCTTTTCGTTCACGGAGATACCCGGAACGGCGACGGAGCTTGCGGCCCCGGCGCGGCAGGGAGATCGGGTGCTGAAACTCAAGGATGCTTCGCGCTGGCAGGAAAACATCTACAAGCTGGCCGTCCCGCGGACCGAACGCGGCGCGATGGCGCTGGATATATCCAAACTCAAAAAACACGGCGGCGTCTTCGAACTGACGCTGGCGCAAAAACTTCCCTGCGATCTGCCCGCCGGCACGGCGGTCTCCCAGCATGGCGGGTTGCCTCCGTTTCATATCGTGTGGCGCCGCCCCGTCCCCGGCGGGACTTATCTGCGCTTTCGCCGGCTCATCCGTTCCGGCGAGGGATTTTCCTTCGACTGCGACCGCTTTTGGCCGGGGACGCGTTTCGCGCGCGTTTTCATAACTGCGGCGCCGGGCACGCCGGTGACTTTCCGCAATCTCAGGTGCGCGCCGGTCTCCGGTTCGGCGCTCGCCAGTTTCGAACGCGGGCAGCGGGCGCGCGGCTTGCGGCTCGTTCCCTTCGGCAAGTGCCGCGCGGTCGCGGAGCCGTCGGGCGAAGTTTATTACGAGTGTCCGCCGCAGGGCGGTCTGCGCCATTCGTTCGCCCGTGTTCCCGCGGCGGCGGCGGCGCAGATCGAAGCGCTGGTCAGCGCCGATTCGCCGGGGATGATCGCGCTGGACTGTCACGGGCGCGGTCCCCGCGGCGAAGCGTTCCACGTTCTCAAGGGCGCCCCGGCGATCCCGGACGGCAAGCCGCACTGGGTGATCTTCCGCCCGAAACTGCCCGCCGGCGGCACGCTCGACCGGGTGGATTTCACTTGGCGCAACAACAATTCGACCCGCCTCAAGGTCGAATGCTTCCGCATTCTCGCACGCCCGAATCTGATCCCTGGTGCGGAGTCGCTGCCGCGTCAGAAGCCGCTGGCTCTGGATTATCCGACAGGCGGGACCCGCTGTCATCTGCGGTGGTGCGACGGGAAGAATCCCGGCGCCCGCATTCTGTGGTTCGACCGCGACGGCGGTCTGCTGGCGGAGACCGTTCTCGCCGCGGGGGAAAAGATCGTCGAATTCACCATCCCCGAGCTCGCGGTGAAGGGGGTCTTGACCGTCGGCGCTGGCGGTTCCGGGTATCCGGAACTGCGCGAATTCCCCGCGTCCGCTCCGGCGTGGCGCGGCAAGTGGCTGTGGATACGAAAAGACTCCGGTCCGGAGTTCACCACCGTCTGGTTCGAAAAGGAGTTCCGTCTGCCCGAGACGATGGCAATCGACGACGCTTCGGTGCTCAGCGCCGCCGACGACCGCGCGGAGATCTACATCAACGGCAAGTACGTCGGCGAGGGCGGGCGGCACTTCCAATGCCGCCGTACCGACATCGCGCGGTTCCTGCATCCCGGAGTCAACCGCATCGCGCTCAAAGTGCGCAACGAACGCAGTTTCGGCGGCGTGATATGCGATCTGTACGTCCGCACCGGCGGCGAGGAGCGTTTCTTCCATACGGACGGCGACTGGCGCTGTGCCGTCGGCGATGAAAGGTCCGCCGCGGTCGACCGTCCGGTCGTGGTCTGCGGCGACGGTGCGGAGTCGCACTGGTCGGGCTGGCTCGACTGCCGTTATCTGGGGAGCCGTCCGGTGCTGGAACTCACCGGGAAGGGGAGGGGATTCTTCACTGCGCGTCTCGCCTACGGCATCGTGCCGAAGCTGCCGCCGTATCTGCAATACTCGCTCACCGCGGAGTCGGGGGAAACGCGCCCGATCATGCTCTACACCCGGGTGTCCAATCACGGCGGCGAGTACCGCTTCGAGTTCACGCCTCCGCGCACGACGAACCGTGTCCCCGAGGTGCTGCGTCTGGACGACGACCGGCTGCTGCTGCGGGGCGCGCCGGAACTCGGAGTGACCGTTCCGGCGAACCGGCCCTCCGGTCTGGCGGCGGCGCGTTACGTCATGGAGGGCGGGCGTCCCAAGCTGGAACTCGACGGTAAGCGCCGCGAGGTCTTTTTCTGGGCGTTTCCCGCGCGGTTCCATCAGGTCTACAACTCGCGCGCCGACTGGATCGACGCGGCGAACGCGGGCGGCTTCGACAACTTCGTGTTGTTGACGGACTTCCTCGAATTCTGGAAGGGCCCGGATACCTTCGATTTCACCCACCTCGACCGCAAGGCGGAGCAGCTGCTGAATATGAACCCCGACGCGGTCTTCATGGTGCAGATCGGTTGTTACATGCCCGACTGGTGGCTCGAGGCCAATCCCGACGACGTCACCGTCCGCGAGAACGGAAAGCCGCGCCACCCCTCGCAGGAGCGGCAGGCATTGGGGTCGAAGAAGTGGCTGCGCGATGCGCGCATCCCGCTCAAGGCGCTGGTCGAACACATCCGGAATTCCTCCTGGGGCGACCGGGTCTGGGGCGCCAACGTCGCCGAAAACACCAATTGGGAGTGGTTCTGGTGGACGGGGCGCGGCGAAAAGTTCTACGTTTCCGGGTACAGCCCCGCCGACTACGCTTCGTTCCGCGCGTTTTTGCGCAAAAAGTACGCGACCGACGCCGATCTCGCGAAGGCGTGGGGACAGCCGGGCGTCACCTTCGACACCGCCAAAATGCCGACCCTCAAGTATCAGCTGAGCGGCACGGTGGGCGTGCTGCTCGACGCCGAACGGGACCGCAGTCTCATCGACTGGTTCGACTTCCGCAATCAGGTGATCGCCGAGGCGGTCATCGACCTCTGCAAAAGCCTCAAGGAGTTCTCGGACGGCAAGTGGCTGACGGGCGCTTACTACGGCTACTATGTGAACCAGTGCACCAACGTCGGCAGCCACTCGATCCATTCGGCGGGGCACAACGGCTTCTGGGAGGTCGCCAACTCGCCGTACGTCGACTACATCCGCGCGCCGTCGATCTACCGGCTGCGCCGGTTGGGACTGCCCGAGGGCAATCAGGCGCCGCAGGATACGTTTTTGCTCCACGGCAAAGTCGTCTACATCGAGTGCGACATGCGCACCTTCGCCAAAGAGGACCCGCGCCACACCGACATGCGCATCTCGCGCCCCGCGACGGCGAAGCAGACCTTGGCCGAGATGAACCGGATGTTCGGCATGATGGTTTCGACCGGATGCAGTTACTACTGGTACGACATCACCTACGGCGCGTATCTGCACCCGGTGCTGATCGCCATGCTCAAAAAACAGCGCGAGATCTACTCCACTCTGCCGCCCGTGAAGGGTTTCACTCCCGTCGAGATCGCGGTTGCGGGCGACCGTGACAGCGTTTACTACACCAAGC
>CACZPY010000276.1 GCA_902783135.1 uncultured bacterium | reverse complement strand
GCGATCCCGAAGCTCCGGCTCTTCGCCAAGTGGGCGGACGAGGCGGCGAACATCGTCGACAACTCCGTCGGCAGCAAGCCGACCGATCAGCGCACGCTCGTCATCATCAAACCGGATAACTGGCGTCAGCCGTCGAGCCGTCCCGGCAACATCATCGACATGCTGAGCCGCACCGGGCTCCGGATCGTCGGCTGCAAGGTGCACCGCATGAGCATCGACGACGCGCTGGAGTTCTACGGCGCGGTGCGCGGTGCGCTCCACAAGAAACTCGCGCCGAAGATCGGCGAAAAGGCGCGCGCCATCCTCGAAGAGGCGCTTGCGATCAAGCTGCCCGACGAGTCCGTCGCCAAGCTCACCGAATCGGTCGGCATGTGCTACGCCGACGACCAGTTCAGCCAGATCATCGAATTCATGGCGGGGCGCCGTCCCGAGGGCACGACCCCCGAGGAGCGGCAGTGCCAGAACAACGCCGCGAAGTGCCTGATCCTCATCTACGAGGGCGAGGATGCGATCGCCAAGATCCGCACCGTGCTCGGGCCGACCGACCCGTCGAAGGCCCCCGGCGGCACCGTGCGTCACGACTACGGAAGGGACGTGATGGTCAATACCGCGCACGCTTCGGATTCGCCCGAGAGCGTCGCGCGCGAGATGAAAGTGGTGCGCATCACCCAGAACTCGATGTCCGAGCGCATCAAGGAGTACCTCGCCGCTAAATGACTCGCCGCATGACCACGCCGTGGCGGTTTTTGACTGCCGCGATCGCCGTGTTCATCGTCGCCGCGTCGCTGCGGCTGGCGGTGGCGTTGCCGGGGCTGTGTGCGCGCGATCATGCGCGTTTTTCCCGCCCCGACACGCCCGGATATCTGAATCCCGCGATGGAGCTTTCCGTCGAGGGTCGCATCAGCGGCGCGGGGAGGGTGCCGGGATTCCCGGTCTTCGCGTCGCTTTTCTGCAACGCGGAGACCCGGCGGGTCGAATGGGTGCCGCTCGTGGTCGCGCTGTCGCTTGCAGGCGGCGCGGCGGCGGTGCTGGTCTTCTTCGCCGGAGCGTGCCGCTCCTTCGGCGCCGGGATCGCGGGGGCGGCGCTTTATGCCTTCAACCTGACCGCCGTCGCCAATTCGCCGATGCTGCTGTCGGATACGCTCTTCGGCTTTGCGGCGGCGCTGCAGTTCCTGTTTTTCATGCTCTTTCGGGTGAAGAAACGTTGCTGGTGTTTCATCCCGATGGTTCTCGTCGCCGCGGTCGGAGTGCTGGTCCGCCCGATAAATCTCCTGTGGATCTTCCCGGCGCTGGCGCTGCTGCTGCTGAACTTCGACGCCGGACTGACGTGGCGCCGCAAGTTCGCTTACGGCGCGGCGGGCGCAGTGCTCTTCATGGCGGTCGTTTTCCCGTGGATGTTCCGCAACCGGGCGCTCGGCGCTGGATTCACCCCCGATACCAACACCGGAGCCGTCTACCACCAGAACGGCGCGATGCTGATGGCGGAAGTGAACGGCACCGACTTCGAAACCGAAAAGCAGGAGCTGATGCGGCGGGCGGAGGACGAGTTTGCCGACACCGCGCGCTACCCCGACGAGGCGTCGCGCGAAACTTGGCGGCTCCGGCGTTACCGCAAAATGGTGTTTGCCCATCCGCTCGTCTGGCTGCGGCAGAGTTGCTCGTGGCGGATCTTCATCCCCGATGCGGCGACCTTCTGGGAGCTTTGCGGCATGACCGCTTCCGACCGCGGCACGATGGGGGTGATGGCGAAGCACGGATTTTTTTCCGGAGTGCGCCACTACTTCAAGAACGATTGGAAACTCATGGCGCTGAGCGTGCTGCTGCTGATCCCGACTCTGGTGTTGTACGCCTGCGCGTTGGGGCGGGTGGTCTGCGACATCTGCATGATCCGCAAACGCTGGTACGAACTCCTCGCGTTCCTCGCGTTCGCGGAGTATTATCTGTTGCTGCCGGGGGCGATCACCGCGCCGCGCTATCAGATCCCGGCGCTGCCGGTGCTGTGTCTGCTGGCGGCGCTCTTCATGCTGCCGGAGCATAAGGAAGGCGCGGAGAAGGAAAAGAAGGAATGAAGATACTGATCACGGCGGGGCCGACCCGGGAATATATCGATCCGGTGCGCTTCATCACCAACCGCTCCTCGGGAAAGATGGGCTATGCCGTCGCGCAGGCGGCGCTGGAGCGCGGGTGCGAGGTGGTGCTGGTCACGGGGCCCGTCGCCCTAACGCCGCCGGAGGGGGTGCGCGTGATCCGTGTGGAATCGGCGGCTCAGATGGCGGAGGCGGTGAAGCGCGAGGCCGCGACGTGCGACGCGGTCGTGATGGCGGCGGCGGTCGCGGACTACCGCCCGGTGAAGATCCTGGAACACAAGCTCAAGAAGACGCCGGGCGATATGACGCTGCATCTGGAGCGGACCGAGGATATCCTCGCGTCGCTCGGAGAAATGAAGAAGCCGGGGCAGGTGCTCGTCGGCTTCGCGGCGGAGACGGACGATCTGCTGGAAAACGCGAAGCACAAGCTCGAACGCAAGAATCTCGATTGGATCGCCGCGAACCGGGTCTGCGACGGCTTCGGCGCGGACACCAACAAGGTGATCCTCCTCGGACGCGAAGGCAGGATCGTCGAACTGCCGCTCGAATCCAAAGCGGTCGTGGCGAAAATGATACTCGAAACCATCTTCGGTCGCCAACCGGAATAATCGGAAAGGAAGCAGGACATGTTGAAGCGCAGACGTTTTTGGCTTGGATTGCTGCTGGCGGTCCCCGGTATCCTCTCGG
>CACZPY010000275.1 GCA_902783135.1 uncultured bacterium | reverse complement strand
GTGGGGAAAAATGTTAAAGCAAGTTTTGAAGAAGGTCGAAAATCCCGGCGCCGAATTTCGCGGGGTCCCGTTCTGGGCGTGGAACGCCAAACTCGAAGAGGGCGAACTGCGCGAGCAGATCCGCACCATGAAGAAAATGGGTCTGGGCGGCTTCTTCATGCACGCCCGGGTCGGGCTGAACACCCCGTACCTCTCGGAGGAGTGGTTCAAACTCGTCGCCGCCTGCGCCGACGAAGCCAAAAAACTCGGCATGAAGGCGTGGCTGTACGATGAGGACCGCTGGCCCTCCGGCGCGGCGGGCGGGCTCGTCACCAAGGACAAGCGCTACCGGATGCGCTACCTCCACTTCTCGCTCGACCGGGAATTCCCGAAGCTCGAAGACTCCGTCGAGCTTGCGCGCTTCGCCGTCACCTTCAACGAAACGACGATCGTCACCTATCGCCGCATCCGCAAGGGCGCGAAGCTGAACGAGGGCGAGCATCTGATGATCTTCAACCGCACCGTCAATCCCGCGGGCAACTCGTGGTTCAACGGACAGAACTACCTCGACGTGCTGAACCCCGAGGCGGTCAAAAAATTCGTCGAAGTCACCCATGAGGCGTATCTGAAGCATCTGCCCAAGGACATGGGCAAGGTCATCCCCGGCATCTTCACCGACGAACCCAACATGTACGCCGACTCCCCGGCGGATTCGCTGCCGTGGACCGACGGCTTGGAAAAAGCGTTCAAAAAGCGTTACAACTACGATCTGCTCGATCATCTGCCCGAACTTTACTATGCCTACCGTCCCGAGATCGCGAAACAGGGCGTCAGCAATCTGCGGCTGGAGTTCTCCAAGCCCCGTCTCGACTACCGGAACCTGCTCGGCGACACCTTCAGCCGCTCCTTCGGCAAGATCATCGGCGACTGGTGCGACAAGCACAACATGATCTTCACCGGTCATGTCCTGCGCGAGGACTCGCTGCTCGATCAGACTCAGGCGGTCGGCAGCGCGATGCGCTTCTACGAATACATGAGCGCGCCGGGCATCGACCTCCTGACCGAACACTGGAACATCTTCATCACCGCCAAGCAGTGTTCCTCGGCGGCGCACCAGTTCGGACGCAAGATGCGCCTCAGCGAGACCTACGGCTGCACCGGATGGGACTTCCCGTTCATGTGGCACAAGGCGCTCGGCGACTGGCAGTACGCGCTCGGCATCAACTTCCGCTGCCAGCACCTCGCGTGGTACTCGATGGCGGCGGAGGCGAAGCGCGACTATCCCGCCAGCATCTCGTACCAGTCGCCGTGGTGGAAGGAATACTACCGGGTCGAAGACTACTTCGCCCGCCTCGGCGCGGCGCTCTCGGAGGGCGAGGAACAGCGCGATCTGCTGATGATCCACCCCGTCGAGTCGATGATGGGGACCTACACCAACCGGCTCCGGGTCAAGGGCGAAAAGAAACTCGAGATCGAACTCGACCAGAAGTTCATCCGGCTCACCAACGAACTCTTGGCGATCCACCTCGACTACGACTTCGGCGAGGAGGAACTGTTGTCGCGCCACGCGTCGGTGGCGGGCAGAAAATTCAAGGTCGGCAAAGCGGCTTACAAGGCGGTGCTGCTCCCGGATCTCGTGACGATCCGCTCCACGACGCTCGCGCTGTTGGAAAAGTTCGCCGACAACGGCGGCGCGGTCTTCTACATAGACGACGCTCCCGAGTTCATGGACGGCGTCAAGTCCGAAAAACCGGCCCAGGTCTACGCCAAGTTCCGCCGGGTCAGCGAAGCGGAACTCGACCGCGTGCTGTCGCCGGTCGTCCGCCGGGTCAGCATCTACAACGACGCCGACTCGACCGAAGTCGCCCCCGCGCTCTACATGCTCCGCAAGGGAAGCAACTTCGAGAGCCTCTTCGTCTGCAACACCGGCCGCGGCTTCGTCGAAGATCAGAAGAACATCCCGCTCGTCCGCGACCGCCGGGAGCGCTTCCCCGACGCGCAGATCGCGTGGGTGCTGCCCGAAGACTATCAGGCCTACCAGCTCGATCTGGAGACCGGCAAGCTCCACCGCCAGAACATCGAACGCTACCCCGACATGGTGGTCTTCGACGCTCCGCTGGAACCGCTGGCGTCGCGGATGTTCTTCGCCACGAACGAGGAGATCAAGGCGGCGGCGCCGCTGCGTCCGCTGCGTCCGATCCGGGGCGGCAAGGCGCTGCCCGACACCCGCTGCAAGATCGAACTCGACGATCCCAACGTGCTGGTGCTCGACACTCCGGCGTATCGGATCGACGGCGGCAAAAAGCAGGCGCCGGATTTCTGCCTGCGCCTCGACGTTACGCTCCGCACCATGCTCGGCGCGCCGAAACGCGGCGGCCGCATGGTCCAGCCGTGGCTGCGCGGCAAGGCAAAAGCCAAGCGTCAGCTCGATCTGGAACTCGAATACACTTTCGGGTGCGACACCGTCCCCGGCTCCGACTGCAAGTTCGCTTTGGAGCGCCCCGACCTCTACACGATCAGTTTCAACGGCAAGCCGGTCGACAAGACCGACTGCGGCTGGTGGTGCGACCGGGCGATCCGGCTCGTGAACCTGCCGAAGAGCGCGTTCAAAAAGGGCAAGAACACCCTCGTGCTCACTTCGAAGTACGACGAATCGCTGCCGGGGCTGGAGAGCATGTTCCTCCTCGGCGACTTCGGCGTCAGCGACGACGTGCTGACCCGTCCGGTGCGTTCGCTCAAGTTCGGCGACTGGACCAAGCAGGGGCTGACCTACTACTCCGGCAACCTCACCTACTCATTCGAACTGCCGGAAGGCACGAAGCAGATCGAGTTCCCGGCGTGGCGCGGCGTCGCCCTCGCCTACGCGCTCGACGACGCGAAGGAGTTCACTACGCTCGGCTGGCCGCCCTTCACCTTCCGCACCGACGGCGCGAAAAAGGTGCGCGTCAAGGTCTTCGGGCACCGGCGCAACTCGATGGGGCCGTTTTTCACCGCCGACAAGTGGCCGTCGTGGACCGGTCCGGCGCAGTTCCAGACCTACGAGACCGCCGAACGCGGGATCGTCCCCTGCGGCATCCTCGAACCGCCCAAGACCGATCTCAAGTAACCATAGTCAGCAAAGGATCTCAAGATCATGATACCCCATACCATCGACATCCCCGCCGGGATGAGCACCAAGGTCTTCGTGCTGGCGCGCGGAGCCTTGAACGACCTGCCCGCCGTGCTGAACGAAATGTTCCCCGGCAAGCGCCCGTGGATACTCGAAGACGACAACACCAAAGCCGCGGCGGGAAACAAGGTCGTCGAAATACTGAAGGCGAACGGCTTCGCCCCCTATCCGCCGTACACGCTGCCCGGCAAGCCCAAGCCGCACCCGTTGGTGTCGCTCTCGGAGGAGATCGCGAAAATGATCCCCGCGGACGCGATCCCGCTCGCCGTCGGCAGCGGCGTCGTCAACGACCTGCTCAAAGTCGCCTCCGGCATGAAGAACATCCCCTACGTCTGCGTGCCGACCGCGGCGAGTGTCGACGGCTACACCTCGGCGGGCGGCGCGATGGTGCGCGACGGCTACAAGATGACCGTCCCCTGCCCGCCGCCGACCGCGATCGTCGCCGACCTCGACGTACTGGAGAGCGCCCCGGCGGAGATGCTGGCGGGCGGCTACGGCGACCTTTACAGCAAAGTCACCGCCGGCGGCGAATGGCTGATCGCCGACGCCCTCGGCATCGAACCTATCGAACCGAACGTCTGGAAGCTCGTGCAGGAACCCCTGCGCCGCAACCTTTCCGACAGCAAAAACGTCGAATTCGTCTTCAACGGACTCGCCGCCACCGGATATTCGATGCAGATGTACCACGACTCGCGTCCCGCCTCGGGCGCGGAACACCTCTGCAGCCACATCTGGGAGATGGAGGGCCACACCTTCCGCGGCGAGAGCGTTTCGCACGGCTTCATGGTCGCCGTGGCGACCGTCGCGATCATCCGGATCATGTACTTCATCATCGACCACTCCGCCGACGAGGCGCGCAAAATGGCGAAACCCGGACTCTCCCGTGAGGAACGCCTCGCCGAGATCGACAAGATCCTCGTCAAAGGCTGCTACGGCGCCGCCGGCGACACCGCCCGCGCGAAACTCCTCGCCGGCGCCGCCCTCGCCGCCCGCCGCGAACTCATCTTCCGGCAGTGGCAGCTGATCCGGGAGCGGCTGAAGAAACAGCTCTACTCGCCGGAAGAAGCGATCAAAATGCTCAAGGACGCCGGAGCCCCGACCCATTACACCGAGATCGGTCTGCCCCTCGATCAGTTCCTCCACGCCCCCCGCGCGGCACAGCTGATCCGCAAGCGCTACACCTGCCTCGATATGCTCTACGAAGCAGGTCTCCTCAACGCCGCGATCGCAACCATCGCCTGACCATTATCTGTACTCACGCCCCGGATGCTGCGGTATCCGGGGATTTTTTATATGCAATCGTGAGTTGCAAGTATTGGCGTTTTTTTGCGGGGGCTCCTCGCCCCCGCACCCCTCGGCAAGGTTTCCACCTTGCAACCCGAGAAAAATGCATTCGCATTTTTCCGCAAATTTAATTGATATGTTGCGGAAACGGGTTGACGGCAAATTGTTTTTTGCCGAGGCAAAAAACAGCCGTCCCCTTCGGTCGGCGGAGGGATTGGAAAGAGCACCACTATCGCTTCTCGTATCGGCAACCGCAAATCCTGCGCCCCTGCTCCGCCTTTTTTGGCGAATCAGGGAGCTGGTCTTCGCTATGGGTCACGTTACCC
>CACZPY010000274.1 GCA_902783135.1 uncultured bacterium | reverse complement strand
TACTCGAAGGCGCTCACGGTCTCCGCCAACGGCACGTACTACTTCCGCGGCGTCGACAAGAACAACAAGGCGTCGACCGTCGTGACCGTCAAGGTCGCCAACATCGACAAAGTCGCGCCCAATGCGCCGACGGTCAAGGCGAGCACCACCAAGGCGACCAACAAGAACATCACCGTAACGGCGACGTTCTCGAAGGACAGCAGCAAAAAGCAGTATTCGACCGACAAAAAGACGTGGAAGACGTACTCGAAGGCGCTTTCGGTCGGAAAAAATGCGACTTATTACTTCCGCGGCATCGACGCGGCGGGTAACATTTCGAAGGTGACGGCCCTCAAGGTCGCGAACATCGACAAGACGGCTCCCGCCGCGCCGACGGCGACGTTCAGCAATGTCAGCGCGGCGAAGATCACCGTGACGGGCAAGTTCAGCAAGGACACGGTCAAACGTGAAGTTTCCTGGAACAAGAAAACGTGGTTATCCACCGGCAGATCGAGTGTTACCGTAGTTAAAAACAGCGTCTTCTATGTGCGCGTTTCCGATGCCGCCGGGAATGTTTCCAAAGCGACGACCATCAGTGTCATGAATCTCGGCAACAACAACTGGAACGGTGCGACGGTGCTGACGGGCGATACCTTGGCCGCGATAGACGGGTCGTTCGACAAACTTGATTACTACAATGTCGGCGACGTCTCCAAGTTGATGCTCGACATGGAACAGGGCAAGGTGCAAGTCTCGTTCTACGATAAGAACAAGAAGGAGGTCAAGGTGTCGGCGCTCACGATGGCGGACGGTTCCGTCAAGAAAAACGTGTCGTCGCTGAAGCTTGCTGCCGGCAACGGTACGACCGACAAATTCACCATCGCCGCTTTGGACGACGCCGTGAAGTATCTGAAGATCGAGAGCGCGGACAACAGCCTCGACAGCTACCGACTCGCGAAGTTGGCGTGAAGCGCATTTGACGAAGATACTCCCCGACCGGGCATTGGCGCCGGCCGGGGAGTAATATTATTCGGCGGCAGCGTGTATTTCCGCCTCTATCCGGTCGAAGAAGCGGCGCATGAAACGCAGACGGCGCGTGCCTTCCGTCCGGCCGGGCAGGGTGAGCATCGCACCGGGCAGATGGCGGAGTTTGAATAGATATTCGCGGTATGCGGTGTCTTCGCGCGAGTAGGCGGGGGCGTTCAGCGCTTCTTCGTCGGTGTTGTGGAGCCGCGCTCCGACGCGCCCCGCGAAGAGAAAAGCCCGCCCCAATCCGACCGCGCCGAGCGAGTCGAGTTTATCCGCGTCGAAGACGATCTTCGCTTCCAGCGACTGCGGTTCCACCTCGTCCCGGTAGCGGTGACTGCGCACCGCTTCGGCGACGGCGGCGGCGGTGAACTCCGACGCGCCCATTTGCAGCAGCATTTCACGGGCGATCTTCGCGCCGAGGGCGGCATGGCAGAGACGCCCCTGCGACTCCATTTCCTCGGGGCGGGCGATGTCGTGCAGCAGCGCGGCGAGTTCGACGACCTGACGGTCCGCATCGGGAAGCTGCGCTGCGAGCATCCGCGCGTTGGCGAGCACCCGCAAGGTGTGGTCGAAGTCGTGGCATCCCGAAGCGCCGGCGAGTTTGCGTTTCACTTCTTCGCGGACGCGGGCGAAGAGGCGGTCGGAAGGACTCATCGTCAACTCCGTAAGCGATCCGGCGGCGTCAGCGCACGATCTTGAGCCATATATACATGGCGTCGCTGCTGCGGATGGAAAGGCTGCTGCCCATGATCTTGATGCGGATCAAGTCGCCGAAAGGCGCGTGCCCCTCGAACTGCACCAGCGTTCCGGGGACGAGTCCCAGATCGGCGAATTTCTTGATGCCCCGCAGGCTTTCCGCCACCTTGACCACGACGCCGATCTTGTCCTTGGGCAGCCGGTCGAGCGAGATCAGATCGGAATCTTCCTCGGGGTGGATCGACGGCATGGTTTCGGTGAGGAAACGCCGCAGCGCGTCGCAGTCCGGGCGCTCGGCGATGGCCTCGGTCAACACCGCGAGACGTTCCAGCGCGGTCTGACCGATCACGTGTTCGATCTTGCACGCCGAGGTGTCGGCCTGCGGTTCTCCGAGTTTCAGCATCTCCTGGAAGAAACGCTTCAACGTGGCGTGGCGGCGGCGGACATCCGCCGCCCGGGCGGCGCCCTCGGCGGTCAGTTT
>CACZPY010000273.1 GCA_902783135.1 uncultured bacterium | reverse complement strand
GGTCACGACGGTCGACGCCTTGTTGTTCTTGTCGACGCCGCGGAAGTAGTACGTGCCGTTGGCGGAGACCGTGAGCGCCTTCGAGTACGTCTTCCACGTCTTTTTGTCGGTCGAATACTGCTTTTTCGCGCTGTCATCCGAGAACGTCGCCGTGACGGTGACGTTCTGATTCGTGAGTTTGGTGGTGCTCGCTTTGACCGTCGGCGCGTTGGGCGCGACTTTGTCGATGTTCGTCACCTCGATACGCGCCACCGTGGACTTGTTGCCCGCCGCATCGATCCCGCGGAAGAAATAAGTGCCATTGGCGCCGACCGAGATCGCCCCCGTGTAGTCCTCCCAATTCTGGTTGTCGACGGAATACTGCTTCACCTCACTGTCGTCCGAGAAGGTCGCGGTGATGGTGACGTTCTTGTTCGTCGCCGCGGTATTGCTCGATTTGACCGTCGGCGCCGCCGGCGCCGTCTTGTCGATATTGGTGACGTTGTACTCGGTGACTTCGGAATAATTGCCCGCCGCATCGATCCCGCGGAAAAACACGGTACCGTTGGCGCTCATCACCACGCCGGAATCGTAAACGCTCCACGTCTCGTTGTCGAAACTGTACTGCTTCAGGGCGGTATCCTCACTGAAAGTCGCCGTGACCTTGACCTTCTGGTTGGTCGGAGTCGTGACATCCGCGGCGGCGGTCGGCGCTTCGGGCGGAATATCGTCGTCGCCGTGGATCGTCAGCCACAGCGTTCCGGAATCGAGGCTCAAAGCATAAGTGAAGCCGCCGTATTCGAGTTCGCCGCCGACGGAAAGCATGCCGAGTTCGTTCCCGGTATTGGTCGAGACCGTGACTGTCCGGTCGAAGTCCGCCGCACCGCCGGCGAGCGCGTAGTCACCCGCCAACTGCAGCCCGGAGACGGTGATGGTGTAATCCGGAGTGCCGGTGATCCGCGAAAGATCGTTGACCAGCGCCCCCGTTCCGGGGTAGATGCCGGAAATATCGAAGTCGATGGTGCTGCCATCCGCCACCGAAACCCCGACATTGGCGGTGAACAAACCGCCGACGGAAATTTTTCCGGAAAACGTCGCGCTTTTGGCGACGGTCAGTTTTCCGGTGGCGCCGATGGTGACGTCCGAAATCACGGCGTTGCCGCCGGATTCATCCTCGCCGGTGGCGCCGCCGGTGACATGCAGCAGCCCGTTGACCGTCGCACCGGAGATGATCGCGCCGTCATTCGCCACCATGGAAGCGCCGCTGTAGACCACCGTATCCCGGGCTATGCCGTTTTCGTAAACGTTCATGATCCCGTTTCTGAAGACGCTGGTCGCCGATGCCACGGCGCCGCTCCAAACGAACTGACACCCCATCTGTCCGGTGACGTTGACGAGCGTATGGTATGCGATGCCGCCGTCGAAAATCTGCTGGGCGTCGCCGTCGTAGAGAATGAAATCGGAGGCGATGCCGTTGACGAGGCTGAATTCTCCGTTTTCGTTGGTCCCGTAAACGGCCGTATCCGGATCATTGCCGTAAACATCGGCCCGGACGTAACCGCCGGCACGGTGGATGATGCCGCTCGCCCGACCGCCGGAAAGCACCGTGAGGCAGCCGTTGTTCCGCACTTCCACGGTATCGGCACTGCCGCCGTTCGAGACGGTCAGAAATCCGGCCTGATTGAGGATGAAATTCGAGGCGACGCCGCCGGAAAGATAGAAATCCCCGTTTTCGTTGGTCCCGGTGATCAGCGTGTTCTGATCGCCGCCGCGTGCTTCGGCTCTGATATTGCCTTCGGAATGAACGCTCACTCCGGTGGCAACACCGCCATTGGAAACGACCAGCCTCGCGTTGCGGCCGACATTGACATCGGCGGCGATACCGCCGTTCGAAACGATCATGGTGCCGCCGGAAAGGAAAGTGGACAATGCCGATCCGGCATTGGAGACGGTCACGCTGTTGTAGGCGGTGGTGCTTTCGATGCGACCGCCGGCGAGCACCTTCAGCGAAGCGCTGTTGCGTACAGTGATACTGTTGGCGATCTCGCCGTCCGAAACGGTCAAACTCATCCCGGCACCGCTAAGTACCAAATCGCTGTAATTCATTCTTCCACCTTTTTGTTGGTATGGTAAACAATAATATTACATAAATTATGACACCGAATTTGCATAATTTCAAGCCACCGAATAAAAAAAATGCTTTATTTTTCACTTGTTTTCACCGATCCGGCGGAAAAAACTCCGATGGAACACCGTCGTTTGCCGCCTGCGCTCCCGTCCGTCGTCGGGATCCGCCGGCAGGATTTCCGCCGACTTGCGAAACCGGTCTTGACTTTTTCGCATCGGCAATATATATTAAATCGAAGTCAAGCATTCGACAACGCTCTGAATTGGAACGGTCAAAAAAGTGAAACGGCTTTTTGAGGCGTACTATTACGGTTTTGGTTTTGCCTTCTTTTACGAAGGCACGACAACCGATGGTTTCGCCGAACCGCTTCATGTATGACGCAACAATCAGATAAAATGGGAAGCAAAGCTCTGCGGCGAAACCAAACCGCAGAGCTTTTTTCATGTTCGGATTTGAAAAACTTATCATAACAAACACGGAAAGGTCGTAATCATGATCGTAATTCTCAGGGAAAATCCGGATCCGCGCCAGTTGGAAAACCTGACCCGCTGGCTCAAGAGCATGAACCTGGAGATCCACGTCAGCGAGGGTTTTCACCAGACGGTGCTGGGACTTGTCGGCGACACCACCCGGGTCGACATGGATCTCATCAAGGCGCTCGACATCGTCGAGGACGTGAAGCGGATCCAGGATCCGTACAAGAACGCGAACCGCAAGTTCCATCCGCTCGACACGGTGGTCGACATTTCCGGCGTGAAAATCGGCGGCGGCAACTTCCAATTGATCGCGGGTCCCTGTTCGGTCGAAAGCGAGGAACAGATCACCTGCATCGCGCGCGCCGTAAAAGAAGCCGGAGCGACCATGCTGCGCGGCGGCAGCTTCAAGCCCCGCACCTCGCCCTACGCCTTTCAGGGGCTGCGCGACAAGGGGCTGAAAATGCTGATCGCCGCCGGAAAAGCCGTCCAGATGCCGGTCGTGAGCGAGATCATGGATATATCGCAGCTGGATCTTTTCGCCGATATCGACGTGATCCAGGTCGGCGCCCGCAACATGCAGAACTTCGAACTGCTGAAACAATTGGGCAAGACCACCAAACCGGTCCTGCTGAAGCGCGGTTTCGCCTCCACCGTGCAGGAACTGTTGATGAGCGCCGAATACATCATGTCCGGCGGCAACCCCAACGTCATCCTCTGCGAACGCGGCATCCGCACCTTCGAGACCGCCACGCGCAACACCCTCGACCTGTCGGCGGTGCCGGTGCTCCGCAACGCCACCCACCTGCCGGTGATCGTCGATCCCAGCCATGCGACCGGAACCGCGAGACTGGTGCCGCCGATGGCGCTCGCCGCCGTCGCCGCCGGGTGCGACGGTCTGATCGTCGAGGTCCACAACGATCCGCCGCACGCGCTTTGCGACGGACCGCAGTCGCTTCTGCCGCAGACCTTCGCCGAGTTGGCGAAAAAGGCGGCGAAAGTCCGGGCGGCGCTCCGGGATTGACGGTGACAAAAATGGCGGAAACCAGCAAACTCACCGTCGGCATCGTCGGCTTGGGGCTGATCGGCGGATCGCTCGCCAAATCGATCAAGGAGAACACCCGGCACACCGTTCTCGGCATGGATCTCGACCCGTCGGTGGTCCTCAAGGCGCGACTGCTGGAGGCGATCGACGACGAGTTGCCCGCCTCCGGGATGAAGCGTTGCGACATACTGCTGATCGCCATCCATCCCCGGGCGACGCTGGAGTTCATGAAGACCGAAGCGGATAAATTCAATCCGCGCGGCATGCTGATCGACTGCTGCGGCATCAAGCGCGAGGTCTGCAAGCTCGGCGAAGAATTGGCGAAAGAATACGGTTTCACCTTCATCGGCGGACATCCGATGGCGGGCAAGGAGCGTTCGGGATTCGAGCACTCGGCGAAGACGCTCTTCAACCGGGCGTCGATGATCCTCGTGCCGCCGCGCGGGATCGGGCTCGACAAAATCGGAGCGGCGAAGCAATTCTTTCTGGACATCGGCTTCGGCAGCGTGAAACTCACCACCCCGGAGGAGCACGACCGGATGATCGCCTACACTTCGCATCTGGCGCATGTGCTGTCGAGCGCGTTCGTGAAGAGCGAAGCGGCGCGCAACCACCGCGGCTTTTCCGCCGGCAGTTTCCGCGACATGACCCGGGTGGCGACGCTTCACGCCGGAATGTGGACCGAACTCTTTATGGCGAACCGCGACAACTTGGCGGCCGAGGTGGATACGCTGATCCGCCACCTCGCCGAGTACCGCGACGCGCTGAAGGACGCCGACCGCGATCGCCTGTATGAGCTGTTGGATGCCGGAGCCAAACTCAAAGCGGAGATCGACAAACTGTGAACATCGTCATCACTCGCGGATGTACCGGGGGCAGCGTGGATGCCATTCCGGCGAAAGCCGCCGCGCACCGGGCGTTCATCGCGGCGGCGCTGTCGGGACGGCAGGTGGATATCCGCCTCGGCGACGCCGAAGTGTCGCAGGACATCGCGGCGACGCTGCGCTGTCTCGAACAACTCGGCGCCCGGATCGTCAGCCGCGGCGACGGCGTCTGGAGATCTTCACCCGCGCCGCTACCGCCGGAACCGCTGCTGGATTGCGGCGAAAGCGGCTCCACATTGCGCTTTCTGCTGCCCGTGGCGGCGGCGCTCGGCGTCGATGTGTGCTTCACCGGAGCGGGGCGTCTGCCCGAACGGCCGCTCTCCGATCTGATCCGCGCCATGAAGGCGCACGGAATCTATTTTTCCGACGACAAACTGCCCTTCAAGATCCACGGAAAACTTTCCGGCGGACGTTTCGAGCTGCCGGGAAACGTGAGTTCGCAATACATTTCGGGATTGCTCTTCGCCCTTTACGCAAGCGGCGGATCCGGCGAAATCGCGCTCACCACCCGCCTCGAATCCTCCCGCTATGTCGATATGACCGTCGCCGCACTGCGCACCTTCGGCGCGGAGATCGGGCGCACCGCCGACGGCTGGCGGATCACGGGACGCTCCGATCGTACCGTGCCGGAGCACATCGCGGTCGAAGGCGACTGGTCCAATGCCGCGGCGTTTTTGGTGTGCGGAGCGCTAAGCCGCCCCGTGACCGTCGGCGGATTGGATACGAACTCGCTGCAGCCGGATCGCGCGATCGTCGATATTCTGCGCGGCTTCGGCGCCGAAGTCACGATCGAAGACGGACAGGTCACCGCCGCGCCGGGGGCGCTCCGCGCCGCGACCGTGGATGTCGCCGAAACGCCCGACCTGCTGCCTGTACTGGCGATAATGGCGGCGGGGGTCCCGGGGACGAGCCGGCTCGTCAACGCCGCGCGGCTGAGACTCAAGGAGAGCGACCGTCTGCACTCGACGGCGCAGCTGTTGAGCACACTCGGCGCCAAGGTCACGGAACTTGCGGACGCATTGGAAATAACGGGCGGCTTTCCGCTTCGCGGCGGCACGGCGGACAGCTGCAACGACCACCGGATAGTCATGGCGGCGGCAGCCGCGGCGACTCTGGGCGCGCTGCCGCTCACCATCAACGGCGCCGATGCGATAAGCAAATCCCAACCCGGATTTTTCTCCGATTACGCAAAAATCGGCGGACAATTCCATACCGTGCAGACATGTTTTTAAACCTCAAATAAAGGACAATCTATCATGGACATCAAAGACTGCCGCAACGAGATCGACCGCATCGACGAACAGCTGCAGCGGCTTTTCGAGCAGCGGATGCAGATGGCAGCGGAGATCTCGCGTCTGAAATCCGCGAAGGCGATCTCCACCGTCAACGCCGAGCGCGAACGGGAAATACTGCTGCGGATCGACGACCGGGCGACCCCCGACCTCCGGCTCTACAGCCGGGTGCTTTTCACCACGCTCTTCGACCTCAGCCGTTCGTATCAGAACCGTCTGCGCCACCCCGCCGGGGCGGTCAGCGACGTGATCGCTCAGGCGCGTCGCCGCGAGGGGCTGCCCGACCGCGGGCAGATCGCCTGTCAAGGGGTCGAAGGCGCGTATTCGCAGCAGGCCTGCGACAAACTTTTCGCGCTGCCGGGGATCACTTACTTCCGGTCGTTCGCGGGAGTCGCCCAAGCGGTGGAACAAGGATTGTGCCAGTACGGCGTGCTGCCGATCGAAAACAGTTCGCACGGCACGGTCAACGCGGTCTACGATCTGGTGCGCGACCACCGTTTCTTCATCGTGCGGAGCCTGAAACTCCACGTCCGCCACCATCTGCTCGCCAATCCGGGGGCGAAGATGGAGGATATCCGCGAGATCATCTCGCACGAACAGGCGATCGGTCAGTGCAGCCGCTTCCTCAAGGAGCATCCGCAGATCAAAGTCACCGCCACGGAGAACACCGCCGTCGCCGCCAAGCAGGTCTCGGAATCCGGACGCACCGACCTGGCGGCGATCTCGTCGGCGCGCTGTGCGGAACTTTACGGGCTCGCTGTCATCGACGACCATGTGCAGAACAGCGACAACAACTACACGCGCTTCATCTGCATCTCGAAGGAGTTGGAGATCTACCCCGGCGCGAACCGCATCAGTCTGATGATGTCGTTGCCGCACCGGCCGGGGGCGCTGTACAGCATCATTGCCAAGTTCGCCGCCCTGGGGTTGAATCTGACCAAACTGGAAAGCCGTCCGGTACCGGGCAGCGACTTCGAGTTTCTCTTCTACTTCGACCTCGAATCGTCGGTGGATTCGCCGGAGACGCTGAGCGTGCTCAACGAACTCGCGGCAGTGCCGTCGGAGCGTTTCGTGTTTCTCGGCAACTACAGCGAACTGTAAGATATGGACGTCGCACTGAATCTGGTTCTGGTCGGCATGCCCGGCTGCGGCAAGAGCCGCATCGGAAAGCTTGCGGCAAAACTGCTGCACCGCGAGTTCATCGATCTGGATGCGGTCGTGGTCGAGAGTGCCGGGATGAGCATCCCGGAAATATTCGCAAAATACGGTGAAGCACACTTCCGCGAACTGGAAAAAAACGCCGCCCGCCTCGTTGCGAAAAAAACCGGGGTCGTGATCGCCACCGGAGGCGGTACCATCGTCCAGCCGGGAGCGGCGGAGATCTTCCGCGCCACGGGAAGGATCTGCTATATCCGCCGTCCGGTGGAGGAACTTCAGACCGCGCACGGGCGTCCGTTATCGCGCGACCGGGCGGCGGTCGAAAAACTCTACGCCGAACGACACGAAAAATACGAACGCGCGGCGGACTTCATCATCGACAACACCAGAGCAACGCCGGAGGAAGTCGCCCGCCGGATGGTCGACGCTTTCGCCGCCACCGTCTGACCCGGAACGACAAAACGGGCGGCATACCCATCGGATATACCGCCCGTATTTTTTCGTCTGACCGCGACTGACATGCAACGCGCGAGGGTCAATTACCTCCATTCCCGTCCGAAGGCTTGGCGGAATCTTCCTTCGCGGCGGCTTTTTCCGCCTCGTCCATCAACTCCTCCCCTTCCCTGAGAATGCTCTCCTTTGCCCGTTTGAATTCGTGCGAAGCCTTGCCCAAGGCGCGGGCCAATTCGGGTATGCGCTTGGAACCGAAGAACAGCAATACCACCAACAGTATTACGATGATTTCCGACCAACCGATGGACCCCATGATATTCTCCTGCGCCTATCCCCTCGGCGGATGTGTTGACACTGCCGCCGAGGTGTTCAAGTTATTGCGTCGTAAAGCCGACCGTTGTTCCCGATTATCCTACGGATGCACCGGGGGCTTACCGTTTTTATCCGGGGTTCCCGGCTTGCCCGGCTTGCTCTGCTTGCCCGACTTTCCGGAGTTGCCCGGCTTGCTCTGCTTGCCCGACTTTCCGGGGTTGCCCGGCTTGTTCTGCGGCTTGCCCGGCTTTCCGGGCTTGTTCTGCGTTTTCCCCGGCTTTCCGGGCTTTCCCGGCTTTCCCGGCTTGCCAGGATGCGGCGCCGGACGCGGCGCCGGACGCGGCGGAGGCACCGGGCGCGGATGGTGATGGTGGTGCGGCGGAGGCGGCGGAGGTGCCGGTCTATAATGCGGCCGCGGCGGCGGAGGCGGAGGAGGCGGCGGCGGGGGATCGTCGATCACTATACAGGCGTTGAGGATCAACAGCGACAACGCCGAAACGATACTGATGATTTTCTTCATGATCATACCTTCCTTATCTATTCACATGACACGTTCGATGGTGATCTCCGGGTCGATCTCTTCGCGCAGGATGCGCTCCAAACCGCCCTTTATCGTCATCGCCGCATGGGGACAACCGCCACAGGCTCCGCGAAGTTTCATCTTGACCACCTTGCCCTCGATGGCGACGACTTCCAAGTCTCCGCCGTCCGCCTGAAGCATGCAGCGCAGCTCATCCAGACGGGCCGTGATCTTCTTTGCGAGTTCTTCCATTTTCATCATCTCCCTGTTTGTGGTTGACGGGTAAAAAAATCACTGACGCACATGAGGCTGTAAACGGTAATATCCTCCGCCCAAGGCGCTCATCGCAAACTCGGCGGCGTGCCGCGGATCGAAAAAGCGGTTCAGGAACAGATCCACATAGACCACATGCGGCTCCGGGTAATAGAACCCGAACAACCTTCCGCCGGTTATCGGCTGTTCGAAATCGAAACACTGATCGTTTTCATTGTTGAACGACCAGTCGCCGGAACTTTCCAATTCCAGTTCCGCCATCAGCGACCGGGCGAAGTTTTCCAGCGAACTTCCGGGATCCTCTTCATCGACATCGGAACAGTTGTAAATATCGAACGCGGCGGAGATCGCCCGCGCATTGCTCTTGTCGAAACGGGAGCGCCATGACAATTGGAACGCCCGGCTGTCCCGGCTCTCCAGCACCGGTACGAAACGCTCCACGCCGTTGGCGCCGAGAATGCCGCGGTTGATCAGGCTCGAGATTATCCACTGTCCGCAGGACATGCCGGTCGCCAATTCGGCGATCGCCCGGTCGAAATCTATCCGTTCGCCGCAGGTGAAAAGATCCACCGCCGCATAATCGTGCTCCGGCCACGCATGGACCGCGAAATGGGACTCCGAAATCACCACCACGCCGCTGACGCCCTGCGGCTGGAACGCATGGAACACGGCATCCACCACATGGGCGCCGGAAACCTCCGCCGCACGGATGAACAACTTCTTCATCGCCCCGACGTCGGCAAGAAAATGCGAATCGCAGTCGTAGAACTCGACGGTCATCTGCCGTCCGAGCGCCATCCCCGCGGAGCTGCCGCCGTCATTCATGTTGCAGTCAGTATCCATAATACCGGGTCAACGCTGGTCCTCGCGCCTCATCAGATACTGACAGTTGCGCGCCAAATCTTCCTCGAATTCGAGCTGCGCCAGCTGCTGTTTCATCGCGCGCCCCAAAAACTCGAACGTACCTTTCACCTTCGCGAATCCGGCGGGATCGGGCAGTTCGCGTCCGCGCAGGAAATACACAGTCGAACCGGCCGCCTCCGGGATCGCCGTCACACTGCCGTCGGCGGCGACCGCCAACGCCATCACGCTCTCCATCCCCGCCGGCGGCGCCGGATTTCCGGTCTGGGTGAAGGCGAAATCGGTGAACTTGACCTGCTTCAGCGCCCGAAACGCCTTGTAACGCGCTTTGGCATCGGCGATCCGGTTCAACTTGTCGGCGGCATCGGCGGCGAGTTTCCGCGCCTCGGTGACCTTCCACTCCTTTTCCAGCCGGGAGGCGGAAACTTCGGCGAAGGCGGCATCACGCTCCGGAGTATGCCGGATCATGCAGCCGACACAGATCGCTCCGGGAATTTCGACGACATCGGTCACGGGGTTGCTGTCGGCGGCGGCGAACAGCGCCCGCAGCAATTCCGGAGACTTGATCTTGCCCAGTGCGGTATCGCCGGCGGATGACCACGCCAACGGATGCATCCGCAATCCCGCCTTCTTGACGGCGGCGGCGAACGCGGCTTCGCGCTGTTCTGCCGGAATGTTCATGTTTTCGTAGATCGTCGACGCAAAATCGTAAGCGCGCTGTTTCGCCAATTCGGCGGTCTCGGCTTCGAGCAGGCGTTTTCTGACTTCACGCTTGGCCTCGGCAAAGGGTTTGACCTTGCCCTGTTTGTCGACAAAAAGGGACTTGTTCGAATTGTAGAATCGCTCCATGCGCGCGTCGGTGAGATTTTTCTGCGCCGCGGCGATGAAATCGCCATACGGTATCTCGACGACCACAGCGGCGATGCGGCGCGGGATCCGATAGCGTGCCATGTTCGCCTTGAAAAACGCTTCCAGCTGCGCCTTGTCGGGCTTGGCGGTCACGCTGTCGGCGGTGTACGCCGCCGCCGCGATCTGCAGTTTGGTGTTGCCGGTACGATAGAGCGTCTCGACTTCGGAAGGCGTGACCACGATATGATCCGCCAGCTGATCGCTCAATTTTGCCAGCAGCAGCTGCTGGCGCACCGCTTCGACCAGTTCGTCATCGGCGATGCCGCGTCTGCCCATATCGTCGATCAGCCGCTGATACTTCTTCTGATCGAATTTGCCGTCGGTGAAAAACGCGGGACACATGCGGATGAAGTCGGCGACCTCCTGATCCGAAACATACAACCCGTCCTTTTCCGCCTTGGCGTTGATGCAGAACAACCTGAACAACTGCTCTGCTTCCATCTCGCCGCGATGCCCGCCCAAAAGTTCATTGAACAATGAGACCCGGCGGTTGAGTTCATTCAGATCGTTTATCGTCACCTTTCTGCCGTAAGCCCTGCCCACGATCGCGCCGTCCGACTCCATGCCGTCGCAGCCCATCTTGCCGGGGGTCAGGAAGTCCATAAACGCCACGATGATGATCAGCGTGAAAGCTCCGAACAGCACCCGGCTGTGCTTGTGGAACATGGTGTTGAGTTTTTTGATGATCATAAGAACATTCTCCTGTTACGGTTTTTTTATCGGTAATTTTACTATGGACACTTTCATTTCCGCGGGAACGATCGAACGCAGCTCGATCCCCGGCCGCCGGATATGACAATTCACCGGACGGATATAATCTCCGGGAGTGGTGACATTGTAAACATCGACGTAGAGCCGCAGATCCTGCGCGGTCAAGTCGGCAAGCGCCCGTTCCGTACCGCGCAGCGTAACGGTGACCACGGCGTCGCCGGACGCTGCGAACGTCGTTTGCAATCCGTTTTCCCCATCGCCGAAGATACCGACCGGGATGCGCCTAAATTCCCGCTGAATCATATTTTCGATACCGATGCGCACCTTCACCCGTTCCGGTTCGACGGAAGAGATACCCTGCTGCAACACCAGTCCGGTCTCGTACTCGAAGCCGCGCTCGCACTCGGCGAGCGGGATCGGCTTGGTCGGGATCTCCTTGAGTTCCGCCACCACGCTCTCCAAGCCGCTGACGGTGACTTTGCGCGGGATGCTGACGACCTCGGCGAGGCTGACCTGCTCCGGCAAGGTCCCGGAAAAACGCGCCGCCACCGGCACGTCGCGGGTGATCCGGCGCTGCAGTTTCAAAGTCAATTCCTTCGGGAACCAGCTGACGATCTCCACTCCGGGTATCGCCCGGAAATTATCCCGCTTGAAACGGACCTTGTAAGTGCCGTCCGGCTGACGGTTCGCCGAACTCACATCCACATTCACCGAAATCGACTGGGCATCCAGACGTTTGTCGCCGGGAATGCTGCGGACCCGCACATCGACCGTGCGACGCTCCGGAGAAGTCGTCATCAGATCCTGCGACAGATGAAACTCCACTTGTACGGCGTTGACCCGGTCCTCCCGTTTCAGGGACTCGCCGACCTGCCAGTAGATGAGCACCGCCAAGCCCAGCGCCAGCAATTTCCGCCACCAGTCGCGGATGATGATGCGAAGCAGTTTCATATCCGTTCCTCCCCGTCACCCCGCGCTTCTTCCTCCGCATCCGGTTCCGCGTCCGCCCCCGGCTCGGCGAGCAATTTGGCGGTCTCGGAGAACTCCTCGTCATCCTTGTCGACGAGCAGTTTTTCCAACAATTTCCGCAAGCCTTCGCCATCCAGATCACGGTGCAGCACCCCGCGGTGGGCGATGCTGATCGCCCCCGTCTCCTCCGAAACGACGACGATCACCGCGTCGCTCTCCTCCGCGATGCCCAGCGCGGCACGATGCCGAGTACCGACTTGAGCGGATATCTCCTTGGAGCGGGTCAGCGGCAGGATCACCCGCGCCGCAACGATGCGGTCGCCGCGCACCACCACCGCACCGTCGTGCAGCGGAGCGTTGGGAAAGAATATCGACTCCAGCAGCAATGAATTCACCTTGTCATCCATCGCCACCGCGTCGTCCACCAGCGCCTGAAGATGTATCCGCCGTTCGATGACGATCAGTGCACCGCACTTGCGGTATGCCATATTGCAGGCGGCGGCAACGATCTCGCCGATCACCTCGCGGCGCCGGCGTCCCTGCCTGACCATGTAACTGCCGAACTGCGCCAGCGCCCGCCGCAACTCCGGCTGAAACAGGATGAACAGCACGATCACCAGCGCTTCTCCGGTGAGTTTCAGCAGATGGGAGATCACCTTGAGGCCGAAACCTCTCGCCAACGAATAGAAAATCAGCCATGCCACCACTACGCCGAACAGCACCAAAATACCGCGCGAACCGCGCAGATAGTACAGCACGCAATAGATGACCAGAAACAGGATGCCGATTTCCGCGACCGCATGTAAAATTGTTACCGCATCCATGATCCCACCTCAATTCTTCCGCCGCAGGCGCCGCCATACCGCCAGCGCCTGACGCAGCGCCGCCACATCGTGGGTGCGCAGAACGTCGGCGGACTCCGCCAAAGCGAGTTCCATCGCCAGCGTGCCGGGCAGACGCTCCGCCGGAGACTCCACCCCGGAAACCTTGCCGATGAATGACTTCCGCGAGACTCCGATAAACAATTTACCCAATGAACGCAGTACGCCGACATTGCGCGCCAGCTCAAAATTCTGTGCCACTGTCTTCGCGAAGCCGAAACCGGGGTCGAACCAGATCCGCTCCCGCTCAACTCCGGCGCGTACCGCGCAGTCCGCGGCTTCGGCGAGCTCGCCGGCGACGGTTCCAGCCACATCGGCGCCGTAATCGAAATACTTGCCCGACTGCATATCGTCGGGGGTGCCGCGGCTGTGACAAATGATCAACTGCGCGCGACACTCCGCCGCGACCTCGACGATCCGCGGATCGCGGCGCAGCATCGAAACGTCGTTGATCACCTGCGCCCCGTGTTCCATACAGCGGCGCGCCGTCTCGGCGTGACGGGTGTCCACGCTGATCACCGCGGAGGGAAAATCCTTCAACACGGCATTGATGACGGGCAACAGCCTCTCGAGTTCCCGGTCGGGCGGAATTTCCTCCGAACCGGGACGAGTGGATTCCCCGCCGATGTCGAGCCAGTCGGCTCCGGCGGCGAAGAGATGCAGCGCCCGGGCGGGGGCGGTCTCCGGAGCGGAGGCGCGTCCCTCGCTGAACGAATCGCCGGTGGCGTTGACGATGCCCGCCACCAACGGCACTTCGACACCGCCGTCTGTAACGGAATTATTCATTATCCCCGTCAGGCTTCGCTTCTTCGGCTTCCGGAGTTTCAATCTGGACGACCGCGGTCGGATCTTCCGCCGCAGTCTCCGCATTCTCCGCGTCCGCGCCGTCACCCGGCTTGCCGCCGGCATCGACCTCGATGATCTTGGCGACGCCGGTGATCCGGTCCTTCGCATTGAGATTCATGATCTTGACGCCCTTGGATGCGCGTCCGACCCGCCTTATTTCACCGACCGGAATGCGCACCAGCTGACCTCTCTCGGTGGTCATCAGCAATTCGTCGTCGGCGGTCACCTGCACCACGCTTAGCACGCTTTCGCCTTCGCGCAATTTGATGTTGGTCACGCCGCGCGCGCCGCGGTTGGTCTTGCGGTAGGTGCTGACGCACGAACGCTTGCCCATGCCGCCGTCGGTGACG
>CACZPY010000272.1 GCA_902783135.1 uncultured bacterium | reverse complement strand
TGAGGATAAAGAACATGCGTACTGATCTCCCGGCGGCGGAGCGCCCGATACTGATCGTGGTCGCGGGCGGCGCGGGACGGCGCTTCGGCGGTGACAAACTGCTGGCGCAGTTCCGCGGTCGACCGCTGCTTATCCATACCCTCGAACGGCTCGCTCCGGCGGCGAAACGGACGGTGCTGGTCGTTCCGGCCGGACGGGAGGACGGGATCCGGCGGCTGACCGGCAACTTTCTGCCGGCGTCGGAACTGCACATCATTGCCGGAGGGGCGACGCGTGCGGAGTCGGTCCGGAACGGGGTGCTCGCCGCCGACCCGGCGTCGGACGACCTCGTCGCCGTCCACGATGCGGCGCGTCCGCTGGCGACGCGGGAATTGCTCGCGTCCCTCTGCCGCCGGGCGCGCGAAGTCGGCGGCGCCGTACCCGGGTTCCCGCAGGCGGATGCCCAGAAGCGCGTGGACGACAACGGCGTCATCGCCGCCGATCTCGCGCGCGAAAACGTCTGGAACGTCGGAACGCCGCAGGTCTTCACTGGCGGAGCGATCCGCCGCGCCTATATCGACAACGACGCGGCGGGGTGTCTCGACGACGCCGAGGCCGTCCGGCGCGCGGGCGGACAAGTCGCCGTGGTGCCGTCGGCGGAGCCCAATTTGAAGATCACCGTTCCGGGCGACCTCGAAGTCGCGGAAGCGCTGACGCGGGAGTGACGCAAGGTCACACTTCGGGGTAGACGCACTCTTCGCCGCGGTGGTTGCGGAAGATCACGCGTTTCCCCTCTTTTCGCAGCAGATACTGCGGCACGAGTTCCACCTTGCCGCGTCCCCCCGGCAGGTCGACGATGAAGTGCGGCACCGCGAGCCCGCTCGTGTGACCGCGCAGCGCGTCGATGATCGCAACCCCGGTCTCGAGCGGGGTGCGGAAGTGCCCGCCGCCGCGCACGAGGTCCATCTGCAACAGATAGTACGGGCGCACCCGCGCCGCGAGCAGCCCCTCCATCAGTTTCCGCATCACTTCCGGATCGTCGTTGACGCCGCGCAGCAGCACCGTCTGGCTGCCGAGCACCACCCCCGCGTCGGCGAGGCGTTCCAGCGCGTCCAGCGCCGGAGCGGACAACTCGTCCGGGTGATTGAAGTGGACGTTCATGTACAGCGGGTGGTATTTCTTCAACATCCGGCACAGGTTTCGCGTCAGGCGCTCCGGCAGCATGCAGGGGATGCGGGTGCCGATGCGGATGATCTCGACGTGCCCGATCGCCCGCACTTCCCTCAGCACCGCTTCCAGTTCGCCGTCGTCGAGCAGCAGCGGGTCGCCCCCCGATACGAGCACGTCCCGGATCTCCCGGTGCGCTGCGATGTAGGCGATCCCCGCCGCCAGTTCCGCGCGGGCGCAGCCGCAGCGCCGCTTGCGGGTGCAGAAGCGGCAGTAGGTGGCGCACTCCCCCGAGACGAGGAGCAGACAGTGGTCGTGATAGCGGTGGACGACGCACGGGACGGGCGAATGCGCCTCCTCGCCGAGCGGGTCGTCGAGAAGTCCGGGCGCAAGTTCGCGTTCGTCCGGGACGCACTGGCGGTACAGCGGATCGCCCGGTTCCCGGATCAGCGACAGATAGTGCGGCGAGATGCGGAGCGGGAACTTTTCCGCCGCTCGCCGCAGCGGCGCTTCCGGCACACCGAAGTGCCGCGCCGCTTCCGCCGGATCGGTCATCGCCCGGCTCAAGAGTTGTTTCCACTTTTCCATGATCGGGAGCTATGTCAGGGGGCGGCGGATCTTTCCACGTAGATCATCGGTTCCGGTCCACCGGGGAAGATCCGCACGTTGCCGAAGCGCGCCGACACCGCCGTCAGCGAGTAGGGCGCGTAGAGGAAGGTGTACGGCTGATCCTCGTGGATGACTTTTTCGATCCGCCGCGCGACGGCGATGCGCCGCTCCATGTCGAAGGTCGCGCGCAGTTCTTCGATCAGCTTGTCCAGTTCGGCGTTGGCGTAGCCGATGTGGTTGCTTCCGGGGGGCGCGATCCCCTGCGAGTGCCACACCTGATACGGATCGGGGTCGAAACTGGTGGTCCAGCCGAGGCTGCAGGCGTCGTAGGCGCGTTTTTCGAGGCGCTCCAGATAGACCGACCACTCGAGCGACTGGATCTTCATCTCGATCCCCGCCGCGCCGAAGGACTCCTTCAGCAGCGGGAACATCCGCGTCTGCGTCGGGTGGTTCGCCACCTGCAGCATGGTGAACGAGAACTTGCGGCCGTCTTTGTCGAGTATCCCGTCGCCGTCGGTGTCGCGCCACCCCGCCTCGGCGAGAAGTTTCTTCGCCCGCGCGGGGTCGTAGGGCAGCGGTCGCAGATCCGGATCGCTGTACCGCGACGCGGGCGGGAACGGCCCCTTGATCGGGATCGCCAGTCCGTGCATGATGTCGCGGATGATCCGTTCGCGGTCGACCAGCATGGTAAGCGCCTGCCGCACCCGTTTGTCCCGGAAGAGCGGAGACTTCTGGTTCCAGCCGATGTAGCTGTACGCGAGCGCGGGGGTCTTGAAGCGCCGGAAGGCGCCGCTTTTGAAGACCGGCGCTTCCCGCTGCCGCACCCACTGTTCGGCGGTCAGGTTCAACTGGTCGAGCCGCCGCGCCGCCAATGCCTGAAAGCGGGTGTTCGGCAGCTGTATCACTTCGAAGATCCGGCTTTCGATCGCGGGCGCGGCGCCGGCGGCGATCCCGAAGTAGGCGTCGTTGCGGCGCAGCACGATCCGGCGGCTGCGCTCCCAGCGTTCCAGCCGGTAGGGGCCGCAGCCGACGATGAAGGCGTTGCGGCGGTGGTCGTCGTTGAAGCGCTTGCCGTCGAACTTGCCGGGATAGTTATGGAAGTAGTGGCGCGGCAGCGGCGACATGCCGAGCGTGGCGGAGAGCGACCCGTAGAAGGGGCGCTTCCAGCGCACGACGAATTCGTGGGAGTTCACGACCTCGAGCGAATCGAGATCCTGATAGTAACTGCGCAGCGGGGCGCAGTTGACCACCGGGTCGCGCAGCACTTCGACGAAGAACTTGAAGTCTTCCGCCGTGACCTCCCGCGCCGGGACCGCCTCTCCCGTGACGGGGTCGGTGTAATCGTTCCACATGATCCCGCGCCGCAGCCATATACGATAGGAAAGGCGGTCGGGCGAGATGTGCCATTTTTCCGCCATGAGCGGCAGAAATTCGCCGTCGGGATGCTCCCAGCTGCGCTCCGCGAGCGTGGACATGCAGAGCGAATAGAGCGCCGACGAGGTGGCTTCGTTGCAGATGAGCGGATTGAGATTCGGGGGTTCTCCGGCGATGCACTCGCGGAGCCGCCCCCCCGGCGTCGCCCCCGGCACGAAGAACTCCGCGTTGGCGATGCCGCCGGAAGTTTCTTTGCGCGCGGCGACGGGCGGCGGCTGCTGTTCGAGTTTGCGCAGCGCTTCGAGCGTCCGCAGCTGGAGTTTCCGCGTCCGTTCCAGCGCCTGTATCGCCAGCGCCAGCCCCGCCGCCGTGATCACGGTCAGCAGCGCCAGCAGCGCCCTCGCCCAGATATCGCGCCGCATCGTGACCTCACCGCTGACTGATCCGGTAGGTCATCAGCGCGCCGGCGATCTGGTAGATGATGTTCGGCAGCCACAGCAGATACTGCGGATAGATCTTCGGGAAGCTGCTGAACGATTCGCAGAGGATGATCGACAGGAAGAAGATGCCGGCGAGGATCACGCTCAGGAACAAGCCGATCGACGTCTCGCGCCGGTTGGTGCGGATCGCGAGCGGCAGACCCAGCAGCAGGAACGCGATCGGCGACAGCGCGAAGGCGATCCGCTGGTTCAGTTCCACTTCGAGCTCGGTGGTGTCGTGGTTCAGCTGCTTGGTCAGCCGGATGCGCCCCATCAGCTCCGAGAGCCGCATGTACTTGTACTTCACGCTGATCTTGTGCGCGTTCGCCCGCTTGCCGTAGTGGAAGTTGAATTCGAGCGACTTGGAGTACATCCGCTTGACCCCTTCGCCGGCGCCGCTGTTCTTGTCCTCGATCATGCAGTCGTAAAGCTGGATCACCAGATTCTGCTTTTCCTTGTCGGTGAAGACCCGCCCCGTGACCGCCGAAACGTCCTGCGTCACCGCGTTCTTGTCGGTGTTGGAGAGCACGTAGAGCTGGACGCCCTTGATGCCGTTTTCGCCTTCCTTGTCGTCGATGTAGATCAGCGTGTTTTCGTACTGGATCTGCTTGCCGGGCTCGAAGAGCGCCAGCGGCTGGTTGATGAGTTCGACCTCCATCATGTTGCGCGATCTGCCGAGCAGCGGCGGACCGATCTCCACCTGCAGATAAAGACACAGCGCCGTCAGCACCACCGTCAGCAGCATGATCGGCGACACGATCTGCAGGATCGACACTCCGCAGGCGCGCATGGCGGTGATCTCGCTGTCCGCCGAAAGCCGTCCGAAGACCAGCATCACCGCCACCATCACCGCCCACGGCACCGTGAAGGTCAGCACGATCGGCAGGATGTAGACCGTGAAACGGCAGAAGGTCCAGAACGAGATCCCCTGCGACAGGTAGTCGAGCACCTTTATCAGGTTCGCCCCGGTCATGGCGAAAGTGAGGATGCCGATCGCCATCAGAAAGGCGCCCAGAAATCCCCGCGTCACATACCAGTTGAGTGTTTTCATAATATCCTGTTTCCCGCGGACACGCCTCCGCGAGGCGGCGGAAAAACGACGTGCCAAAAGAAAAAATACATGCAAAATCCGCTTTTGCAAATCTCCGGAGCGCCGCCGCCGCCATTTTTGGCGGGATTTGTCCCGGTCGGCGGCGTCAGCGGCCGGAAAAGACCTGCCGCGCCACCTCCGCCAGATCGGCGCAGACGGGGAAGTCCGGGGGCTCGGCAAGTTCCGCGAGCGTCCGCTCGCCCCAGCCGCCTTCGCGGACGAGGAAACTTTGGCGGCATCCCGAGTTGCGTCCCGCCGCGATGTCGCTCAGGCGGTCGCCGACCATGACGGAGCGCCCGAGGTCGATGCCGAGTTCGCGCGCGGCGCGGAGGAACAATCCGGGCTTGGGTTTGCGGCAGTCGCACTCCGCGGCCGCGGGGTGCGGACAGACGTAGAAGCGGTCGATGTGCGCGCCTGCTTCGGCGAGTTCGGCGTTGATGTGTTCGTGGACGGCGTCGAGTTCCGCCTGCGTGACGACGCCGCGCCCGACGTACCCCTGATTGGTGACGACCACCGCGAGAAATCCGTGTTCATGGATGCTCCGCAGCGCGGCGGCGACCCCCGGCAGCACGATCACCTGCGGTATGGTCACGAAGCGCGGCACGACCGCGTCGGCGGGACCGAGGCCCTCGAGATAGCGCACCTTGATCACCACGCCGTCGCGGTCGAGAAAGAAAGCGGGACGCAGTTGGGAGGTCATTTTTTGTACTCTCTGCGCAGACGCCAGACCGCCGCCGCGAATTTTTCACCGTCCGACCGGGTGCGGACGTAGAACTCCAGCGTGACCAGTTTGCCCTCTTTCACTTCGACCAGCACCAGACCGGTGCGGTTGTGCGTGCTCAGCTGGATCGCGGTCGTGTTTTTGCCCAGCGACCGGTCGCCGGGATGGTCGGGATGGTGGCCCGCCGGAACGCTCGCCAGCGTATCCCGCACGATCTCGGAGGCCTGCTCCAGCGTCATTTCTTCGGAAGGTTTATCCGGTTCCAGCTCCATGATCTTGGTGTAGCGAGGGAACAGGCATCCCGCCAACAGCAGTGCACATCCCGTTGCCGCCAGCAGCCGAATTTGTCTTTTCATGATTTTCCTTTCTCTGTTGTTTTTGATACCTCGGGTGTTCCGAGCTCGATGACTCCGCCGCCGACAAGGCGGTCGCGGTCGTAGATCACGCCGGATTGTCCCGGCGTCACCGCGTACAGCGGTTCCGCCGTTTCGACGCGGCAGCGCGTATCTTCCGGGAAGACGCGGCAGCGCGCCGGACGCGACCGGTAGCGGATCTGTATTTCGAGATCCGCCCCCGCGGCGGGGAGCTCCCGCTGCCAGTTCACGCGCGTCAGGACGAAACTCCGGCACGCCAACTGTTCCCGGTCGGTGCAGAGTTCGACGTCGCAGTTTCCGGGGTCGATGCGCTTCACGTACGCCGGGACGCCGAGCGCGATCCCCAGACCTCCGCGCTGACCCACCGTGATCCGGTGGATCCCCGCGTGGGTCCCGACCGTTTTGCCGTCCGCCGTGACGCGTCCCGGCCGCGGAGGAAGTCCCGCGCGCCGCAGCAGCGTGTCGCCGCAGCCTTCGCCCGGAACGGCGAAGCAGGCGTCCTGACTGTCGGGTCTTTCCGCGCACGCGAGATTTTCGGCGCGGGCGAAGGCGCGCACTTCGGGCTTGGTCAGATCTCCGAGCGGGAAGCGCAGAAACGGCACGAGTTCCCGGCGCAGGCGGTAGAGAAAGTAACTCTGATCCTTCGCGCGGTCGCCGCCCCGGCGCAGGCCTTCCCCGTCCGTGCGGACGTAGTGCCCGGTCGCCAGCGCCGCCGCGCCGAGTTCCCGCGCGCACTTTTCCAAGAGCGCGAATTTCAGGACCTCGTTGCACTCGCAGCAGGGGTTCGGCGTGCGCCCCGCGTTGTACTCGCGCGCCGCGGGCTCGATCACCCGGTCGTGAAACTCCCGCCGCGCATCGACGACGGCAAGCGGGATATCCTGCTCCGCGCAGAACCTTGCGAGCGCCGGATCCGCCGTGGAGACCTCCGGGTGCAAGAGCAGCGTGACGCCGTGCACCTCCCAGCCCTCCCGGCGCAAGAGCAGCGCCGCCGCCGAGGAATCCACTCCCCCCGACATCGCCACAGCGATCTTTTTCCGCCCTGTCATCGTCGACCGTCAACTCCCGTGAATAACGCTCCCCGCTTAATATAATGCGCGCGCGACCGTTGTGCAATGTTGAAAAAGCGCGCTTTCGAGTGTACATTACCCCCGAATAAGTGTGTCGGTCTACCGAAAAAACCAGAACCAGAGGACGATTTGACAGAAAATGGCTTCCTACGACTTCACCGCGATCGAACAGAAGTGGCAGCGCTACTGGGAGGAGCACAAGACCTTCCGAGCCGAGGATTTTTCCGACAAGCCCAAGTACTACTGCCTCGACATGTTCCCGTATCCCTCCGGGGCGGGACTTCACGTCGGCCACCCCGAGGGCTACACCGCCACCGACATCACCTGTCGTTACAAACGGATGAACGGCTTCAACGTGCTGCACCCGATGGGGTGGGACGCCTTCGGGCTCCCCGCCGAGCAGTACGCGGTCGATACCGGCACCCATCCCGAGATCACGACCAAAAAGAACATCGACAAGTTCCGCAGCCAGATCAAGGCGCTCGGCTTCAGCTACGACTGGGACCGCGAGGTCAACACCACCGACAAGGAGTACTACAAGTGGACGCAGTGGATCTTCATGCAGCTCCACAAGAAGGGGCTCGCGTACCTCGATGAGGTGGCGGTCAACTGGTGCCCCGCGCTCGGCACGGTGCTCGCCAACGAGGAGGTCATCAACGGGCGCAGCGAACGCGGCGACCACCCGGTCGAGCGCCGCCCGATGAAGCAGTGGATGCTCAAGATCACCGCCTACGCCGAACGGCTGCTGAACGACCTCGACAAGCTCGACTGGCCCGAAGGCATCAAGGAGATGCAGCGCAACTGGATCGGCAAATCCACCGGCGCCGAGGTGACCTTCAAGACCAAGTGCGGGGATCTCGTGGTCTACACCACGCGCCCGGATACGCTCTTCGGCGCGACCTACATGGTGCTCGCGCCGGAACATCCGATGGTCGAAAAACTCACGACGCCGGAGCGCCGCGCCGCCGTCGACGCCTACCGCAAGGAGGCGGCGAACAAGAGCGAACTCGCGCGCACCGAAAACGCCACGATAAAGACCGGCGCCTTCACCGGCAGTTACGCCGTCAATCCCGTGAATGGCGTCGAGATACCGATCTGGATCGCGGACTACGTGCTCGTGAGTTACGGCACCGGCGCGATCATGGCGGTCCCGGCGCACGACACGCGCGACTTCGAGTTCGCCAAAACCTTCGATCTCCCGATCAAGTGCATCATCCGCCCGGACGAAAAGGAGGCGGCGGAACTCGGCGCCGACGTCGAGGCGGTGCTGCGCGGCGAGGCGTGCTGGACCGGCGAGGGCAAACTCATCAACTCCGCCAACGCGGAGGGGCTCGACCTCAACGGCCTCACGGTCAAAGACTCCAAGCCCGCCGCCACCGAGTGGCTCGCCAAGCGCGGACAGGGCAAGGCGGCGGTCAAGTACAAACTGCGCGACTGGCTCTTCAGCCGCCAGCGCTACTGGGGCGAACCTTTCCCGATCATCCACTACGACGACGGATCGATCGAACTCGTGGACGAATCCGAACTGCCGGTGGAGTTGCCCGAAATGAGCGACTTCAAGCCCTCCGGCACCGGCGAACCCCCGCTCGCCAAGGCGAAGGCGTGGGTCGACTACACCGATCCCAAGACCGGACGCCACGGGCGGCGCGAGACCAACACCATGCCCCAGTGGGCGGGCTCGTGCTGGTACTATCTGCGGTACATCGATCCGCACAACCCCGCCGCCGCGTGGGACAAGGCGAAGGAAAAATACTGGATGCCGGTCGACCTCTACGTCGGCGGCGCGGAGCACGCGGTGCTGCATCTGTTGTACGCGCGCTTCTGGCACAAGGTGCTCTTCGACGCGGGCTTCGTATCGACGGACGAACCGTTCCGAAAGCTCATCAACCAGGGGATGATCCTCGGCACGAGCTACAAGGACAAGCGCGGCGCACTGGTGCCGACCGATCAGGTGGAGTTCACTCCGGCGGGTCCGGTGCGCAAGTCCGACGGCGAGGCGCTGGTCGAGTTCCCGGCGAAGATGTCCAAGAGCCTCCGCAACGTGGTCAATCCCGACGACGTGATCGCCGAGTACGGCGCCGACAGCATGCGCCTCTACGAAATGTTCATGGGACCGTTGGAGGCGACTAAGCCGTGGAGCACGACCGGCGTCGAGGGGGTCTTCCGCTTCCTCAAGCGGGCGCACCGCGTCTTCACCGAGACGCCGGTCGCCGACAAGGCGGTCGAAAAGGAGCTGGCGCGGCTGATGCACGCGACGGTCAAAAAAGTCACGCGCGATCTGGATCACTTCGACTTCAACACCGCGATCAGCGCGCTGATGGTGTATCTGAACGAACTCGCCAAACTGCCGGAGCTCCCGCGCGAGGCGGCGGAAAAGTTCGTGCTGATGCTGGCGCCCTTCGCGCCGCACCTCGGCGAGGAGTTGTGGCAGACCCTCGGTCACGACGGCACCGTCGCCTACGAGCCGTGGCCGAAGTACGACGAAAAGATGCTCGAAGTCGCCGAGGTCGAGATCCTCGTGCAGCTGATGGGCAAGCCGCGCGTGCGGATGATGCTCCCCGTGGGGTGCTCCGCCGCCGACGCGGAAAAACTGGTGATGGCGAATCCCGAGGTGCAGGCGTTCCTCGCGGGCAAGACGGTCCGCAAGGTGATCCATGTGCCGAACCGGCTCGTCAACATCGTCGCCAACTGAAAGGAAAAAATCATGAAGACGCGTTTCGATGTTCTCCTGATCGCGGCGACGGGGGCGATGCTCTGCCTCGCCGGGTGCGCCGAACCGAATCTGCGGACCGGCGAATACCGCGCCGATCAGCCCGGACGCGACGACTTCGCCGCGGTCTACGAGGATCTGATCTTCGTGCACGTCAAGAGCCCGGAGAACGTCCCCGGGACCCTCGCGTACTGGGAGTGGGCGGGCAAGTACAAGGTGCTCGACAACGGGGAACTCAGCTTCGACATGGACCGCGAGACCGCGCGCCGCTGGCACTTTTCGTTCCAGTTCCTGAGCAACAAACAGGGCATCCTCGTCAACGATCTGGAGCAGCAGAGCGGATTTACGCTGCGCTACCGCACGCCCAAACTCAAGTCGAGCGCGGCGGGACCGCGTCCGGTCGGCTCCCGCGGGGTCGACCCCGAGTACCGCTATCAGGACCTTTCCCGCTCCGGCGACTGAGCGGGAGCGATTTGGATCTGCAACACAACCAACCACAACGATAAAGGAATAGAAACATGTTCAGCAGGATCATCGCCGCCGCGGAAGCGGCACAGCCCGAAAACATCGACGACAGCATCCGCTTCGTCCAGAAGATCTCGCAGCAGGGAGCCGCGTGGTTCGACGCGCAGAAGGCGAATCTGCTGCTCGGCGCCGTGGTCGCCGCGATCGGCATCGTCGCCGCGCTGGTGGTCTGGTACATCTTCGCGCGGCTGCTCAAAGGCATTTTCGGGCGCTTCTCCGACCTCGCCGGACGGATCTTCGCCAAATTCGGCGCCCCCGCCGCGTGGGCGACGCTGCTCATCGGACTGTCGTGGGCGAACCGCATGGTCGACCTGCCGGGACAGATCGACCGGATGCTGGACAAACTCTTCTACTCGCTGTTCATCCTCGTCTTCGTCTGGGGCGTGCTGCGGGTGGTGGGCGCCTGCGACGACCACTTCGCCGCCAAGCGCGAGAAAAATCCCGACGCCGGCATGGACAAACTCGTTGCCGATCTGATCCGCCGCGCGGTCAAGACCGTGGTGTGGATCGTCACCATTCTGTTCGTGGCGCAGAACATCTTCCGCTTCAACGTCACCGCGCTGATCACCGGCGCCGGTGTCGCCGGCCTGGCGATCGCCTTCGCCGCGCAGAACACCATCGCCAACATCTTCGGCGCGCTGTCGATCGTGCTCGACAAGATCTTCAAGGTCGGGGACTTCGTCGACGTCGGCGGCAAGCGCGGCACGGTGGAGGGCGTGGGCTTCCGCAGCACCAAGCTCCGCAGCCTCGACGGGACGCTCTGGAATCTGCCCAACCGCGTGGTCGCCGACGCCGCCATCGAGAACATCTCGATGCGCAAGAACATCAAGTGCACTTTTACCTTGAGCCTCGTTTACAGCACCACCCCCGAGCAGATGCAGCAGGCGCTGGATATCCTCAAGGGCATCTGCGACAATTACGCGGGCTTCGATCAGAAAAACGCTCCGGCGAAGTTCAGTTTCACGTCGTTCAGCCCCTCGTCGCTCGACATCGGCGTGATCGTGTGGTTCAACACCCGCGACTTCATGGAGTCGCAGCGCATGAAGCAGGAACTCAATCTGCTGATCCTCGAACGCTTCAACGCCGCCGGACTTTCGTTCGCGTATCCGAGCATGACCAACTACATCGTGGAAAAGAAGTAGGGGTTTACGGTTATCGGTTATCGGTTATCGGTCGCGGAAAGGCGGAAACGGTGATTCGCGGCGCATGTCCCGCGTAAAAGCGGGACATGCGGGGCGCGGCGCGCCGTAAAGCCCTGCATTGAAGCATTTTTGACGGGAGGTGTCGAGTGATGGAAAAACAGCGTTTCGGCGAGTTGTTCAAACGGGCGTGGGCGCGCGGCCGGGAGTGGCGCCTCAGCGGATTTCTGGTGCTTGATTCGTTGCTCGCCCTCGTCGCCGCGATCCCGCTCGGGGCGGCGCTGGTGGGGCTGGCGCTGTGGGTCGACTGGCCGGAAAAGGGCGCTTCCCATACCGGGCGCGAGATGCTGGCGTTTTTCGGAGAGTTGCTGACGCTGCTCGCGGCCGGGCTGGCCGCGTGGCTGATCTACCTGTGGATCGTGCAGATGCTCGCGATCGGGTTGAAGCGGGAGACGCTCTACCCCGCGACGAAGATCGGGCGCGGGCTACGGAGCGGCTTCGGTCGCTGGCTGACCGTGCTTTACCCCCTGCCGCTCTCGGTGGCCGTCGGGATGCTGGCGGGCGCGCGGTCGGTGATAAGCAACGTCATGCCGCTGGTGCTGCTTGTGGCGGGCGGCGGGCTGTGGCTGCTGCAGATCGCAGTGTCGATCTACATGGACTTCCTTTACAGCGGCATCGCGGCGGGGTCGCCGCGGAGCGGTTTCGCGGAACTTTACCGCCGCGCCTTCACCGCGTTCAAAAACGGCTGGGGGCGTTGGCTGCTGTGGATGCTCTGCATTTGGGGGTTGGCGGCGGCGTCTTTTTTGACTGCGGTCCCGGCGATCGCCGCCGTGGTGATCGGGGTGACGAAGGAGCATGAAGCGGCGCTGACTGGCGGCATCGTCGGGCTGGCGTGCTGGGCGGTCGTGATGATCGCGGTGTGGATCCGGGCGAACGTCGTGTCGTCGGCGTTCTACATGTACCTCTTCATCGACGCCTCGGGCGCGCCGCCGGAACTCGACGAGTAAAAATCGGGGAGCCGGGAGCGGTGGAAAAGCAAAAAATCGGGGTTCTGTTCTCGCGGGCGTGGAAGCGCAGTTGCGACTGGAAACTCAATGTTTTCATACTGCTGCTGTCGCTGATCTTTTACGCTCCGGCGGGGGCGGTGACCTGGTGGAGGTACTTTTACCGTGCGGGAAGGGCGTGGACGAAGCCGTCCGAGATCGCGTACTGGATCGTGACAACGGCGGTTTTTTCCTGGCTGTTCGGGATGCTCGAACTCGCGGGGATGCGCGAGATCGTCCGTCAGGAAACATCGTTGCGGCGCGGATTCGCATCGATACTTCCCGGCTGGAGTGCGGCGCTGACGTTGGTGCCGTGGATATTGCTGCTCGTGTTGCCGTGGTGTGCCGCCATGCACTGGCAATCGGAAATGATGGCGGAATACGAGGTGTTGGGAAACGTCTTCGGTTGGACGACAATACCGCTGACGCTGTTTTCGCTGTGCATGTTCATGCTGCTCGCGGCGGGGCGCGCCGCCGCGTCGACGGGAACCGGCGCACTTTACCGCAACGCCTTCCGCGCCTTTCGCCGGGGGTGGGGACGCTGGCTGATCGCGTTGCTGATATTGTATCCCGCCAGTGTGGCGGCCTCGCTGGTGCTTGTTCCGTTGGGTTTTGCGACCGATCACCTTGACATCTTCTGGGTGGGGATAGTGATCTTCATTCTGCAAACGATCATCTCCAACTGGTTCATGATATTTTTGGGATCGGTCTCCGCTGCGCTCTACGCCGAAGCGGCGATGCCGGATTTGATCGGGGACAACGCCGACGCGCGACTTGCGACAAAAAAGATGTGATGATAAAAAATCCGCCTTTAACTGAAAAGGACAAATGGATATGACTGCAGCGGAACGCCGTAAGGTATTGGAACGCGGGTTGCACGCGGCGGAGTTCGTCTTCTGCCGGCCCGATCCTGCGACGGGGCTTCTGACTGCTCCCGCGGGGGCGCCGGAGATGATGCTGGGGGCGCTGCGGACGGCGCTCGTCCCCGCCGCCGAAACGGCGGGCGCGGCGCGGCTGACGCACTATCTGAACGCGCTCGGGAGCGGCCGGGACGCGGAGCCGGAGTTGTTGGCAAGCTGTTTCGCCGCCGCGCTGCGCCACGGGGTGATCCTCTCGGCGGGAGTTGCGGACGAGCGCGCGGAGTTTCTGCTCGGAAGGATGGAACAACTGTTTTCCGCGCTGAAACTGCTCCCCTCCTGCCTCGGCAGGGCGGAGCGCCCGGAGTTGTCGCCGGGGGCGGAGGCGCTTTTCGCCACGCTGCCGGAGGGCAAGGCGGCGGTGCGGTCGGCGCTCGCGAATGCGGACGAACTTTCGCGCGGGCGGTGCTTCCTCTTCCGTTCGGGGAAGTTGATCCCGGTCTCGCCGGAGTCGGTGAAGCCGGTCGGCAAGTTCTTCGGCTTCGCGGGGATGCGCGCGATCTATCAGGATCACTTCCGCGACTTCACGAGCGGGGTGTGTAACGTGCCGCTGTTGATCCACAGTCTGCCCGGATACGGTAAGACGAGCATGGTGCTTTCGCACGCGCTCGCGTCGCCGGAGGTGACGGTGATACTGCCCGAGCCCGCCGCGCTGGAACGCGAGTGGGACACGCTGCTCGACAAGCTGATCCGGCGCCCGGACCGCAAGTTCGTGCTCTTCTTCGACGACATCGATCCGCGTTCGGTGGACTGGTACCACTTCCGCACCAACGTGGGCGGGGCGTTTTCGCCGCCCGCGCACATCATGGTGGTCTTGTCGTCGAACTACGAGTTCCCGGCGGGGATCCTGTCGCGGGGGCGGCGCATGAGCTACCCCGTCTTCGACGAGGTGCGCTGCATCGAGATGGTCGAAGACTTTCTGCGCGACTTCGGCTTGAAGCGTCCGCCGAAGAACCTCGTGTCGCTGATCGCGGCGGACTACACCGAGGAGTTCGGGCAGAAGAAGTTCACCGAACTGTCGCCGCGGACGTTGATGCGCTATCTGACCGTCTACGGCATGAGCCGCGGCAAGCGCCGCACCATCGCGGAAATGTCGCTCGGCGACGTGATAACCAAGCCCGACGGCGAGCTCTTCTACGAGTTCAACATCGAACTCATGCGCTCGCTCTACGGCGAGGAGTACATCCAAAAACTCCTGAAGGACAAACTCAAGAACCTGTAAGTCGCGCCGTTCCCGGGAACGGGATATTGTTTTTTCCGGCGCGGCATGGTATATTTATCCCAATCAAGGGGGATCTGCATAATGGAACATGTGTTGGTTACGGGGGGCGCGGGCTACATCGGCAGCGCCTGTGTGGAATATCTGCTCGACCGGGGGTATGAAGTCACGGTCTTCGACGCGCTGCTGACGGGGCACCGCGACGCGGTCGATCCGCGCGCGGAGTTCATTCAGGGACACCTCGCCGACCGCGAAGGGATCATCAAGTTGTGCCGGGAGCGGCGTTTCGACGCGGTGATGCACTTCGCCGCCTTCTCGCTCGTGGGCGAGTCGATGAAGGACCCCTCCAAGTACTTCGTGAACAACCTCTGCTGCGCGATCAACCTCGCCGACGCCGCCGTCGCGGGCGGGGCGCGGCACTTCGTCTTTTCGAGCACCGCCGCGACCTTCGGGCAGCCGGAAAAAGTGCCGATCCGCGAGCACGACCGCCAGCAGCCGATCAACCCCTACGGCGAGTCCAAACTCTGCTTCGAAAAGGTGCTGCGCTGGTACAGCGAGATCTACGGCATGACCTACACCGCGCTCCGGTACTTCAACGCCGCCGGCGCGACCGAGTTCCACGGCGAGGACCACCGGCCGGAGAGCCATCTGATCCCGCTGATACTGCAGACGATCCGCGGCAAGCGGGAAAAACTCTTGCTCTACGGCGACGACTATCCGACCCCCGACGGCAGCTGCATCAGGGACTACATCCACATTCTCGACCTCGCTCAGGCGCACGAGCTCGCGCTCCACGCGCCCCGGAGCGGGCACTACAACCTCGGCACCAGCAACGGACTGTCGGTGCTGGAGATCATCCGCGCCGCCGAAAAGGTGACGGGCAAGAAGGTCAATTACGAGATCGCGCCGCGGCGTCCGGGCGATCCGGCGAGTCTGATCGCCTGCAGCGACCTCGCCCGCGCCGAACTGAAGTGGAGCCCCCGCTACGAATCCGCGGAGGAGATCATCGAATCCGCGTGGAAGTGGCAGCTTAAGTTCCCCGACGGGTACGCGAATTGAACTGGTACGAACTCGGACCCTTCACCGTCTTCGACTTCGAGACCACCGGCATGAGTCCGGTCAACGACCGGGCGGTGGAGCTCGCGGCGCTCCGCATCGACACCGACGGCAGCGAAAGCGCGTTCCACTCGCTCGTCGATCCCGGGCGCAGCATCCCGCCGGGAGTCGTCGCCATCCATCACATCACCGACGACATGGTGCGCGGCGCACCGCGTTTCGCCGCCGTCGCCCGCGATTTTCTGGAATTCGCGGAGGGCTCCACCCTCGTCGCCCACAACGCCGCCTTCGACCTCGGGTTTCTGCAGGAGGGGCTGGCGCGCTGCGGACTGCCGCTGTGGCGGGGCAAGACCATCGACTCGGTACGGCTCGCCCGCCGGTGCTTCCCCGGGCTAGGCTCGTACCGGCTGCAGAGCCTCCGCGCGGCGCTGCAGCTCGACGACGAAGCCGGCAACGATCAGGCGCACCGGGCGGGGGCGGACGTCTTCTGGACCGCGCAGGTGCTCCGGCGCGCCCTCGAACGCGCGCTGCGCGCGGGAGCGTTTGCCGCTCCGGGCGGGAGCGGTTGCTGAAATATCGGACGAAATTAGTTTTTTTTGCCGGTCGCGGAGCTTTTTCGATTTGACTTTTTCGCATTTCGGAAGTATGGTAAAGCCAATTGGAGCGCGATGACATAGCGCGCCCGGAAAATGTCGTTTTTTTTATTTTTTAACGAAAGGTTTTCAAAATGGATATTACGACTATCATAGTAGTCGCCCTGATGGCGGTCGTCCTGATCGTTATGCTGGTCTGCAAAAAGAGCATGGCGGCAAGTCCCATGCTGCAGCCGATCCTGTTCCTCTGCGTGGCGCTGGAACTCGGCGGCGTGATCTATGTGATCTACAACAACGTCAGCGGCGGTTCGGGGTCCAAGAGCATCATCAAGGGTCAGATGGCGTTCTACCATTCGCGCGGCTACATCGCCGGCGAGTATCTGGCGAAGGTCGCCCCGGGCAAGAAGATGCTGCTGATCGCGAACCCCGGATGGGATACCAGCCGCATGGACGGCGCGCTGATCGAAGCGCTCAAGAAGAACTACGGCGAGGTCGAGATCGACACCATCGTCGTGCCGCCCAACGCCGAAGAGCAGGGCATCATGATCTCCGAGCTCATGACCAACAAGGCGCTCGATGCGATCATCGACAAGCATCCCGATGCCGGGATCGTCGCCTTCCTCTACGGCCTGCCGGAAAATCCCCAGCGCATGAAGATCTTCACCAAGAAAGATCATCCGGTGATCTTCCTCTTCGAGATGGGCAGCGCCGACGGCAAGTGGCTCACCAAGAAACTCGCGGACGGGACGGTCTCCGGCGTGATCGTCTCCAAGCGCGGCGTCAAGCACACCACGCCGCCGAAGCGCAACGACAAGGACACCTTCGACGTGCGTTACATCCTCGTGAACAAGGATAACGTCGACGCCAATCGCGAGCGCATCGAGTAGTTTCGGCGCGACACCGTTTCGTCACAAGCCTCCGGAGTTTCTCCGGGGGCTTTTTTTATCGCGGAAACCGCGAAAATGGTTTAAGGTTATCGGTCGCGGACGGGGGTTTGCAGGCGAATAGCCGTGTGTCCCGCGCAATATATGTTTTTTTGTTCGTGTCCGTTCATGTCCGTTCTGGCTTGCCGCGCCGCAGCGCCATCCGCGCGAAAAAATGCGTGCCGGCTATTGAAAGAACGGACAAAGGGGATTATAATGTAAACAGCGCAAAAATCGCCGGATGACCCCGGCGGAAAATCCAAGGAGAAAAAAACATGGCGACGATCAAAAATATCAGCGCGGAGGAGTTCGACGCGGCGGTGGCGCAGGGCACGGTGCTGGCGGATTTCTGGGCAACTTGGTGCAGTTCGTGCAAGATGCTCGGCACGGTCCTTGAACAGGCGGCGAAGGACATCCCCGACTCGGTGACCATCGTCAAGATCGATGTCGACAACGCTCACGACCTCGCCGCGAAGCTCGGCATCGGCACGCTGCCGACGCTGATCCTCTACAAGGACGGCGCTCCGGTCAAGACGCTGACCGGCATGCAGAGCCGCGGCAAACTGGTCGAACTTCTGAAAGCCTGATCCGCTCCGCGGAAAGGGATCACGCCGGGAGCGCGGATCATGGAAGTCGAAAACATGCAGGAACTTCAGGACGCGGTGCGGCTGGCGGCCGCGCCGCTGCAGCTGGTCAGGCAGGAAATGGGGCGCATCGTTTCGGGGCAGGAGATGCTGATCGAACGGCTGCTGCTCGCGCTGATCGCGGATGGTCACGCACTGCTGGAGGGCGTGCCGGGTCTGGCGAAGACGCTGGCGGTGAAAACTCTGGCGCAGACGCTCCGGGGGAGTTTCTCGCGGCTGCAGTTCACCCCCGATCTGCTCCCCGCCGACGTGGTGGGGACGCGGATCTACAACACGCGCACGGGAGAGTTTTCGACCAAGACCGGCCCGGTCTGCGCGAACATCGTCCTCGCCGACGAGATCAACCGCGCCCCCGCCAAGGTGCAGAGCGCGCTGCTGGAGGCGATGCAGGAAAAGCAGATCACCATCGCCGGCGAGCGCTTTCCGCTGCCGGAGCCGTTCCTCGTGATGGCGACGCAGAACCCGATCGAGCAGGAGGGCACCTACCCGCTGCCCGAAGCGCAGCTGGACCGCTTCATGTTCAAACTGCTCGTCCGCTATCCCTCGCGCGGCGAGGAAAAGTCGGTGATCGAACGGATGGCGCATCCCGCGCCGCCCGCCGGAGCCGTCGCAGTGGCGACCCTCGACGACGTGATGAACGCGCGCAAACTGGTGGACAGGATCTACATCGACGACAAGATCGTCGAATACATCCTCGACCTCGTGATCGCGACGCGTCCCGGCGCCGGGGAGGAACTTTCCGAGCGTCAGCGCGGCGTCCGTCTGGACGATACGGCGGCGCTGATCTCGTTCGGGGCCAGTCCCCGCGCCTCGATCGCGCTGGCGCTGGCGTCGCGGGGGCTGGCGCTGCTGAACGGGCGCGCCTATGTGCTGCCGCAGGACGTCAAGGCACTGGCGCCCGACGTGCTCCGCCACCGGATCGTGCTCTCTTACGAGGCGGAGGCGGAGGGTGTGGACGCCGACGCCGTGATCGGAATGCTGCTCGGCAGGCTGCGGACCCCGTAGCGCCGGGCGCGGAGCCGGGAAAATGCTTCCTCAGGATTTGGTCAGGCAGATCAGACTGCTGGAGATCCGCACCGACCGCGCGGTCGACGAGATCGCGGGCGGGGCGTACCGCAGTCTCTTCAAGGGGCGCGGCATCGAGTTCGATGAGGTGCGCGAGTACGTCCCCGGCGACGATGTGCGCACTATCGACTGGAACGTCACGGCGCGCACCGGCGCCGCCTTCGTCAAGAAATTCGTCGAGGAGCGGGAACTCACGGTGCTGCTGCTCGTGGACGTCTCCGCCTCGGGCGACTACGGCGGCGCGCTCCGCAGCAAGCGCGCGACGGCGGCGGAACTCGCGGCGCTGCTCGCCTTTTCCGCCGGGCGCAACGGCGACAAGGCGGGGCTGCTGATGTTCAGCGACCGCTGCGAACTTTTCGTGCCGCCGCGTTCGGGACGCCGTCACGCCCTGCGGCTGATCCGCGAGGTGCTGGCGTTCGAGCCGAAGTCGCGCGGCACCGACCTCGCCGAGGCGTTCCGCGAGGCGGCGCGGCTGCTCAAGAAGCGCGGCATCGTCTTCGTCCTGAGCGATTTCATCGACGACAAGCCCTTCGAAAAGGAACTCAAACTGCTGCGCCGCCGTCACGATGTGGTGGCGCTGGAACTCGCCGACGCGCGGGAGAGCGCGTGGCCGGGGCGGTGCGCCGTGACGGTCGAAGATGCCGAAAGCGGCGAGATCGCCGTGTTTCCGGGCGGCGGAACGGCGCTGCGGCGGCTCGACCGCGCGCTGGGCGACGAAGCGGCGGAACGGCGCGAGTTCTGCCGCCGCGCCCGGGTGGATGTGGCGCAGGTGAGCAACTCCGGAAACATCCTGCGCCCGCTGGTGGATCTCTTCGCGCGGCGCGCCCGCCGGATACGGCGCTGAAAACGTAAATGTCTGCATATGAACGGGATGGTTAAAAGGTTATTGATCGCCGCCGGGATTTTGGCGGTCGCGGGGGTTTTGGTCTCCGCGGCTTTCGCCGTATGGCGCGAACGCCGCGTTAAGGTCGTCATCCCGGAGGCGGCGGCGCTGACGCCGGAGGTGCTGGCGCACCCCGGAGCCCCCGCGGAGGCGGCGGTGTCTCTGCGTCTGCCGTGGGGCGACTCGGTGGAGACGGCGTCGGCGGTGCCGGGCGCGGGCACGGTGATCTCGGGTCCGGTGCGCGTCACTTCCCGTTGGCGCTGGGGGTATCGACTGTGGCGCATCGCGGCGACGGTGCGCCCGCTGGCATCGCGGGGGAGCGCTCCCGGCACGCTGACGGTGACAATAGACCGGCTGTTCGGCGCGGGAGTGCTCCCGGCGGCGAAGATCGCGATTCCCGCGCCGCGTGTGGAACCAGTTCCCGCCGCGCCGGAAGAAGAACCGCTCCGCCTCGCCGGAGCGGAGACGGCGGAGAGGGAACCGTCGTTTTTCCGCCGCCACTGGCGGATCTTCGCCATCGCGGCGGCACTTCTGATCGCGCTCGCGCTGCTGTGGCGGCGTTTTCGCCGCCGCCGTGAGGTCCCGGAGATACCGCCGTGGACGGCGGCGCTCGCGGAGCTGGAACTCTTGCGGCGCGACATGGCGAAGCGGGGATTCGTCCCGGCGGAGGGGGTGCGGCGGCTTTCGGACATTCTGCGCACCTACCTGACCCGGCGCTTCGGGGTCCCGGCGGATACTGAGACGACCGAGGAGTTCGTCGGCGGCGCGCTCGACGACGCGGCGGAATTCGGCTACCCCGACCGGGAGTTCATGCGGGAGTTTCTCGCCGCCGCCGATCTGGTGAAGTTCGCCCGGGCGCCCGCCGACGCGTCGGCATTGGTCCCGGCGCTCGACCGCGCGGCGGAGCTGGTGGAGCGCACCACGCCCCGTCCCGCCGCCGATGCGGAGGGAAAGGGGGCGGCGTCATGAGCTGGATGCATCCGTGGGCGCTGGCGGCGCTGATAGCGGTGCCGCTCGTGTATCTGTACCTCGCGTATGTGAAGAAGCCGCCGACGCTGGTCGTGTCGACCGTGCGCCCGTTCCGTGCCGGAGGCGGCAGAAAGCGCCGCCGCCGGAATCTCGAACTCGCGGAGTGGTGCTTCCTCGCGGCGCTGGCGCTGCTGATCGTCGCGTGCGCCCGCCCCCGGCGCGGCGACGAAAAGATCGTGCTCCGGGCGCAGGGGATCGACATGATCTTCGCCGTGGATATGTCGGGCAGCATGGGTGCGTTCGACGTGCTGGCCAAGCTCAAGACCCGGCGGGAACTCGCCGCGGCGCTGCGCTCGGGGGAAATGCGGGACCGCCTCGAGACCGCCAAGGCGGAGATCGCCCGTTTCGTCGGGATGCGTCCGAACGACCGGATCGGTCTCGTGGGATTTGCCGAGTTCGCCTACAGCTTCGTGCCGCCGACGCTCGATCACGACTGGCTGCTCACCCGGCTCAAGACGCTCCGCCCCGGGCAGATCGGGGACGCCACGGGGATCGCCTCGCCGATAACTTCCGCCGCGTCGCGGCTCAAGAACTCCGACTCGCCGCGCCGGGTGCTGGTCCTCTTCACCGACGGCGCGGACAACGTCGCCCACCGCGTGACGCCGGAGCAGGCGGCGGAGATCGCCCGGGAGTGCAAGGTGGCGATCCACACCGTCGGCATCGGCGGCGACCGTGCGGTGATGGTGGTGGAAACCCCGTTCGGGCGGCAGCTCCACACCTATTCCGGTCAGTTCGACGAGGCGCGGCTGCGCCGTATCGCGGAGCTTTCCGGGGGCAGATACTTCCACGCCGGGGATGCGGCGGGGCTGCGCGATGTGATGGAGCGCATCAACGCGCTCGAGACCACCAGCCGGGAACAGCCCAAGTTCATCGAATACCGCGAATACGCGCCGCATCTGGCGCTGGTGGCTGCTGCGCTCGTGCTCCTCGGATTCATCGCCATGCACACGTGGAAACTCCGGCTGCCCTGACGCGGGACCGGCCCCGGAGGTTCAGTCGCGTTTGCGGATCTTGCGGAAAAAGTTGGGCGAAGGCACTTTGGCGTAGTAGGGATAGCGTTTGCGCAGCTCCTCCGGGCAATCCGGCGGGATGTGCTGGAAGCGCTTGTAGAGCCACAGATACTGCTCCGGATACCTCCGGATATAGGATTCGCTGATCTTCATCATCTCCTGGATGACCGCGCGGTCGTCGGGGTACTCCTCGAAGGGGCGCGGCAGCTCCACACACACGGGGTGGAGGATGCCGTCGGGCCGCCGCAGCGTCGCGCCGAAGATGATCACGGACGGAATGCCGTGGGCGTCGCAGTAGCGCTTCAGGACCGCGGGAGAAACGCTGCTGGCGACGGGCAGCCCGAAGAAGTCGAGGAATTCCCCGCCGTCGCGGACGCGGGTGTTCTGGTCGATCAGCGTGCCGAGGTGCGCTCCCTGCTTCATCTGTTTGATCGCTTCGCGGGCGGCGCCGCGCGAGAAGATGATCCGCAGGCCGCGGACCTTTTCCCGGCCGCCCGAGTTCAGCAGACGGTTGATGTAGGGATTTTTGACCGGCTTGGCGATCGCGACCATCTCCATGTCGGCGTACATCGGGATCATCAGTCCCGACGCCTCCCAGCTGCCGAGGTGCGGATTGATGAAGATGATCCGGCGGCCGGCGTCGACGTGACGCCGGAGCATCGCCCGGATCTCCGGCGGGGGGTAGCAGCAGCGCGCCACGCGTTCGGGATCGCCGTTCATCCAGACGAACTCCAGAAAGTTGCGGAACATGTTGCGCAGCGACTCGCGGGAGATGCGTTCGATTTCGGGCGGGGCGAGTTCGGGCATGGCGGCGCGGATGTTCGCCCGCACCAGACGGCGGTAGGGACGCGCCGCGCGGAAGCAGAACTCCGCCGTGTTCGCGAGTTTCGGCAGCCAGCGGTACGGCAGGAGCCGCAAGGCTCCGGCGAGGAGCCGCGCCGTCAGATATTCGAGGTAGAAGATGAAGTTGCGCATGTTTTTTCCCGCATTGTCCCGCACATAATGTGCCCGCCCCCGGCGCTTTTGTCAAGCGCGGGGGGGCGGTTTTTCGTTCTGCGGGGGGGATATTACTTGCGCTTGCCTTTTTTCGCCTTGGCGGGTTTTTCGGCGTGGCGGCTGCGTCCCGTGACCTTGCAGACGTACATGCGGTCGATCAGCACGCGGTCGTCTTCGAGGAACTTGAGCGAGACGTAGACGTCGTACTCCTGATCGGGACGTTCGGGGTCGAACGCCGCGCCGATGTGAAACTGCACCTTGCAGTTGACGCCGGTGATGACCACCGTCTCGGCGGCGGTGAGCCGGATGCGTCCCATGAGGTAGGGACGATAGCCCTTCGCCGCCTTGTAGGTCGGCAGGTGCTTGCGCAGGAACGGATTGTCCGAGAACGGGATGAGGCTGTCGCGTTCGCGTACGAAAGAGCCGTCCGCCTTTTTGACCATGACGGTCGGCATGTGGACGATCTTGGCATCGACGATCTTGACTTCGACGGCGACGCCGTTGGCGGCGTCGGCTTCGTCGATGCGCTTCGGAACGCCGGTGCGGCCGTCCACGCGGATCGCGCGGACAAAGTTTTTGCCGTACTTCTTGACCAGCTCTTCCGGGATCGGCGCGTCGATGCCGGAGGCGTTGGTGCGGTAGGCGGTCTCGCCGGAGGCGAGGAACTGCCGGAGTTCCCACCCCTGCCCGTAGGCGTTGCGGAAACTGCCGCTGTAGACGTCGTCGCTGTCGGCTTTGACTTCGGCGATGTAGCGCTTGCCGACAATGTCGAGCATCTCACGCGTGGCGAAGCCGGGTTCCGCCGCCTTGATGTCCTCCCAGGTGAGGAGCGTCAGCGCGTCGAGGTTGATGCGGGCGCGCCCGAGCTGGAGCTGACGGTACTGGTCATCGCCGATCTTTTTCGCCATTTCGTCGAAGTACCCCTGCCAGCGGACGAGATTCGCGGGCGAGTGCAGACGCCGCATCGCGCGCGGA
>CACZPY010000271.1 GCA_902783135.1 uncultured bacterium | reverse complement strand
CTCAAGGTGCCCGGCATCGGCAGCATCTGCGTCGGCCCCTGCGACCTTTCGGGCAGCATGGGCATATTGAACAGGATGGACGATCCCGAACTCAACAAGGTCATCGACGAGATCTGTCTCAAGACCAAGAAGGCGGGGGTGATGCTCGGTACCGCGGCGGGCGGCTTCGCCCGCTGGAAGGCGCGCGGCGTCGACTGGTTCGCCGGAACGAGCGACTGGGGCGCGATGGCGATGGGCTTCAACGCCTTCCTGAACGAGTGCGCGCAGTGCAAATAGCGCCTGTTCGCGCCGGAGCCGAAGCGGCGCGGCGCCCGATGTGATCGCCACCGGACCCGCCGGGCAGGGGGTCGGATTCGGCATCGCCCCCCGGTAATGCGCCGCCCGTCGCGGCGTTTTCACGATCGGTCGCATGGATCGTTTTTTTTCTTTGCATATTATGGACAACGGAAAAGGATTTTTGACCATGAATCGTAATGTCGGCATTTTTGCGGCGCTGTGCGGCACGGCGGCGCTCTTCGCGGCGGACCCCGTCATGAGCGTGAGCATGAATCCCAACGACGAGGCGGGCGCCCGGATCTCCATCGGCGGCGTGCAGTTTTTGAAAGGTACGCGCTTCACCGTGCATTCTCCGGGGTGGACCGACCGTTACATCCGGAACATCAAGCATCCGGGACACGTCAAAGTCGATTTCAAAAAGACGAAAAACGGGATCTTCGAAAGCGTCACCGAAACGCTGGACAACACCGCCTCGCTCGATGAATATTCGGTCAGCTGCGAGGGCGATACCGCCGTCATAACCACGCTGGCGCGCATGAAGAAGGCTGTCCCCGCGCAGGTCGAGACCGTCTTCGGGTTTGCTCCCTGGGTCTGCGAAAACGCGCGGTACGAAGTGACCACCGCCGACGGCGAAAAACTCTCCGGCCGGATCCCCGAGGCGGAACTCGATCCCAGCACCGGCAAGGACAAGCTGCAGCTGCTGCCGCCGTTCGTCCGGGGCACTTTCCGCACCCGGCGCGGCATCGTCACCGTCGAGGTGCTGGAAGGTCCGGCGCTCGGGATGGACGACCGCCGCACTTCGCGCACGATGGCGTGGGGCAAGAGTTACATCCTCTGGTCCAGCGAGACCGAAATGCCCGCTCCCGGTAAGTCCTTCCGGCAGGTGGTGAAACTGCACTACGCTCCTCCGGAAAAATCAGATCTGCCGCGGGTCGCGCTGTCGATCCCCGGCGACTATCGGGAGGTGGTGGACTGCCCTGCGGCTCCCGCTCCGGAGTTCCCGCTCGTGCCGCAGCCGCGGAAGTGCCGTTTCACCGGCAGCGATTACAAGGTCCGGCCGGGCGACAAGCTGATGATCCCCGGCGGATCCGCGCGCTTTGCCCGCCACGCCCAGAGATTCGCCGCCGGGTACGGGCTCGAAGTCGCCCGCGACACCGGCCGCGCGGAACGCGGCATCCGGGTCGTCTACGGTTCCGACATGGATGACGAAAGTTACACCATCCGCGTCGGGAAAAACGGCGCCGCCGTCCGCGCCAAGGGCGAACGCGGCGCGTTCTATGCGCTTCAGACGCTGCGCGGGTTGTCGCGCAACGGCGTATTCCGGGGCGCCGAGGTCGACGACGCTCCCGCGTTCGCGAAGCGCGCGATCCACGCCAACGCCGATTCGGACACCCGCTCCTTCACGGGCGAAATGGTCGAAAAGGTCTTTGCCCCGCTGAAGATCAACACCATCATCCTCGAATGCCCCTACGTCAAGTGGAACGCCACCGCGGGCAAGTACCGCTACAAGGGAATGCCGAAGGATGATCTGCCGGCATTTCTCGATCTCGCGGAGGAGTACTACATCAAAGTCTATCCGCTGATCCCGACTTACAGCCACAGCGAGTGGTTCTTCTGGAACGGCAAGGATGCCGACCTCCGGGAAAATCCGAAGGACCCCCGTTCCTACGACGCGCTCAAGCCGCAGGTCTACGAAAAGCTCGCCCCCCTATTCGACGAGGTGCTGGAGGCGTTCCGCCATCCCGAGTATTTCCACATCAGCCACGACGAGCTCCACGAAAATCCGACGCAGGCGGCGGGCAGGAAGATCGGCGTCGCCAAACTCTTTTACGACGACCTCATGTGGCACCACGCCTTCTTCCGGAAGCGCGGCGTGAAATTGATGATGTGGCACGACATGCTGGTCAGCCACGCCGAAAACAAAAAACGTCCGGTCGCCAACGCCCGCGGCGGCACCGAGAAACTTCGCAAGACCCTGCCCAAGGACATCACGGTCTGCATGTGGGACTACTACGTCACCAAGGACGGCAAGTATTTCCAGATCGATCTCCTGCAGCAGGACGGCTTCCCGGTCTGGTGCGCGGGGTGGTACTTCCCCGGCAATCTGGAGACGCTTTCCGCCTACGCCCATAAGAAAGCGGTGACGGGCATGATCGAAACGACCTGGCACAACAAGGTCGGTTCCGGAGGTCTGCTCCAGACCCAGTACATCCAGCTGCAGGCGTACATTCGGGCGGCGGCGCTCTTCTGGAATCCCGAGTACCGCCCGCTGCCGGATCTGGCGCGGACCTATGTCGATCTGATGCGCCCGGAGGGGCGTCCGGCGAAGAAGATCTACCCCGTCCCCGTCAAGTGCGACACCGTGCTCTCCGGCGACGGCGACGACTTCGAAAAACTGCCCGGTGAACTCGTCACCGCCGACGGCATCGCGTTCCGCATCGCCAAACGGGACGGCAGGACCGGCGCGGTCATGGTCAGGACGCCGGTGAGACCCGGCTTCCCCGGCAAGGTCCGCATTCCGGTCAAGGCCAAGTGCCGCCGGATGTATCTCTTGCAGACGACGCTCGACAAGGCGATCCGCACGGACGGCGTTGCGGTCAAACTCGTCTTCCGCTACACGGACGGCAGCGTGGAGGCGATGTGGCCGCGCAGCAACATCGACATCGCCTACGGCACTCCGCCGGAGTTCAGGGAGAACGGCAAACTCGTCGCGCGCGTCGGCGAAGTCGGCACTCCGCGCAGCGCCTATACCTTCTTCATGAACCACCGCAACGTCTTCGAGTGGCGCAACTCCGCCGGGGAGATCCGCCGCGTCTGGTACATGGTGTGGGAAAATCCCCATCCGGACCGGGAACTCGACCATCTGCTCGTCGAGGAGGTCCCCAACGGCAGCGAATACGCACTGCTGGCGCTGAGCATCGAAAAGTAGGTGCGGCGGACGCGACGCCGCTCCGTTTCCGGCGGACTTCGCCGGGGCGGGAATGCTATGTTAAAAAATAACACGCAGATCGCTTCGCCCGGTGGAATAAGCATTGCCGCGGGATATATTATACGGCAAAAGCGGGTGAAGGAATGTCCCGGCGGGGATCGAAATGATAAAACTGCATGTGTTCGATATGGACGGCACGCTGGTCGATAACGACTGCGACGTACTGTGGAAAAAGTTTCTGGTCGACTCGGGGATCGCTCCGAAGGAAGATCGGGAAAAATCGCTCAAATACTACGCCGACTACACCGCCGGCGTGCTGGATGTCGATGCGTTCGTCCGGTTCCAGCACCGGGAGTTCGTCGGGCATACCCTCGACGAAATGAAGGAGCTCTGCGGGCGCTGTTTCGAGACGACGCTCAAGGCGAACTGCCGCCCCCGGGCGGCGGAGTGGATACGCAAGGTCAAGGCGACGGGGGCGAAGACCGTGCTGCTGAGCGGCACCAACACCGTGATCTCCGACTTCATCCGCGCGCATTTCGGGCTCGACATCGTCTGCGGCACGCAGCTGGAACTTTCGCCGGAGGGGCGCTTCACCGGGAGGGTCGTCGGAGAGTACGCGCTCGGCAAGGGCAAGGTCGCGAACATGCTGCGCGTCGCCGGGGAACTGGGGATCCGCCCGGAGGAGGTTGCCGCCTACGGCGACAGCGTCAACGACATTCCTCTCCTCGCCGCGGCGGGCGAGGCTTACGCGATCTCTCCCGTGGCGGCGCTGCGCCGCGAGGCGGAAAAGCGCAACTGGCACATATTGGAGTGGGCGGCGCGCTGAGGCAGGAAACGGACAGGGGCACGATACCATGATACAAGTCATCGAACGGGTGGTGAAGATCATCGACGAATTGGCTTTGGACGGCGAAGTGCCGCTGGAAAGCATGGTGCGTCTGCATGGGCTCAACAAGGGCACGCTCTGCAACATCCTGCGTACGCTGGTCGATCTGAAGTGGGTCGAAAAGTGCGGACGCGGCAACTACCGCTTGAGCGACCACTTCCGCGAACTCTGCAGTGCGCCCGAGTGGGACAAGCGCGGAGTCGAGATCATGGAACGGGCGGCATCCGACCTGTCGTGCGAGCTCCGCGAGTCCACCGTGATCAGTACGCTGCGCCGCCGGCGGTTGGTGGTGGTGACGCAGGCGCAGTATCAGCGCGAACTGATGATAAATCAGGTGATCTTTTATGCCAAGTTGTCGCTTTACACCAGTGTTTCGGGGCGGGTCATCTGCGCGTGTCTGCCTCCCGCCGAGCGCAAGGAGATCTACAAGCTGTGCAAGCCGCTGGACGGCGAGTTGAACGGAGCGGACGATTTCGAAGGCTATGAAGCGGAACTGGCGAAGGTCCGCGAAGCCGGGATCTCGATCATGACCAACCATACGCTCGGGATCAAGAGTTTCGCGGTGCCGGTGCTGGATCCTTCCAGCATGGTCTGCGCAAGTTTCGGATTGACCATGCCGCTATCGCGGCTGCCCGCCGATGACGGCGCGGGCATCGTCGCCGCGCTGCGGCGCGCCAACCATGCGCTGATGCGCCAATTGGCGGCGGCAGGGTACTCCGCCGGGGACTTTCTGCGCTGAAGGGAGTCGGTGTAAATCGTATGTCATGTTGACCGGATTTTTCCGAAATTATCTTGAAGATATCCATTTATGAGCATTTTAGCATTCGTGCTGATTTTCTGTTCCGCCGGACTTCACGCCTCCTGGAACCTCATCGCCAAGAGATCGCATATGAACCTGCCGTTCTACGCGACGCTGGTCGTGGTGGATGCGCTGATCGGGGCATGGATCTGGTTCGCCCTGCCGCTGCGGCTGTCGCAGCTCAACTGGGGATTCTACGCCGCGCTTTGCGGGAGCGCCCTGGGCGAGACGGTCTACTGTCTGGGGCTGATCCTCGCGTACCGGAGGATGGACATGTCCTCCGCGTATCCGATGATGCGTTCTTTGCCGCTGCTCCTGACGGCGCTCGTGACGGCGCTTTTAAACTGGGGCGACCCGCTTTCGGCGACGGCGAAGTTCGGGATGTGCGTGGTCTTCACGGGGTGCATGATAATGCCGCTCGGCAAGTTCTCCGATTTCCGGATCTCAAGTTACTTCGACCGGAAGATCGTCTTCGTGTTGATGGCGGCATGCGGCACCACCGCGTACACGATCAGCGACAGCCGGGCGCAGGAGTTCATGCGGCTGTGCGTGCCGGAGGTCTCCGCGACGATGATCTCGTGCACCTATTACGAACTTCGCCATATCGGAGTGCTGATCCCGGTGGGCATCATCACGCTGGTTCTGCCCTCTTCCCGTTCCGAGATCGCGGAACTGCGGCGGCACGGACTCGGTGCGGCGGTGCTGGCGGGGGTGTTCGCCGGATTGACCTATCTGCTCGTCCTGCTGGCGATGAACTATGTGAAAAACGTCTCCTATGTACAGGCGTTCCGGCAGCTGGGTTTGGTGATCGGCATGCTGGAAGGCATTCTGATACTCAAGGAACGCTGCACTTTGACCAAGATCGTCGGCATAACGCTGATCGTATCCGGACTGGTGATGACGGTGATGAAGTGATAACTAAAAATATACGGCAGGAGTCTTTGCGATGAATATCAGTATAACCACCGACTTTTCCGGTCACACGATGGCGCCGGAACCGCAATTGCGGCAGATCGCCGAGGCGGGATTCACCCATCTGCACTGGTGTCACCACTACAACACCGACTTCATGTACCGTCCGTGTGAGATGGGGGCGATGCGCCGTCTCGTCCGGGAACTCGGGTTGAAGGTGCTGGACGTTCACGGCAGTTACGGTCAGGAAAAGCGCTTCTGGTCGCTCCGCGAGTACGAACGTCAGGCGGGGGCGGAACTTTTCAAGAACCGCGCGGAACTTTACTGCGAACTCGAAGCGACGGGGTCGCTGATCATGCATCTGCCTTATCTTCAGGTCGACAGCAGCCCGGAGTCGGCGGCGGGGCAGCGCCGCGAGATGGAGCAGGCGCTCCGCACCCTCGACGAAGTGGTGCCGTATTTGGACAACCTCGGCGTGCCGCTGGCGCTCGAAAACATGCCCGGCGACACTTGGGAATTGCTCGATCTGGCATTGGCGCGCTATCCGCAGACCGGCATCTGCTACGACTGCGGCCACGGCAACGACGACCGCTTCAAGCACAACGAGGAGATGTACCGCCGCCGGGCGCGGCTCTTCGCACTGCACCTGAACGACAACGACGGCAAAAGCGACCAGCACCAGAGCCCGTTCATGGGCACGGTCGATTGGCGGCGCGTCGCCGAGATCATCGCCGATTCGCCCTACGACAAGCCGATGAGTTTCGAGATCTGCATGAAGGCGACGCCGTTCCAGCACGGTCCGCTCACGCCCTATCCGTCGCAGACCAGCGAAGATCAGGCGGCGTTCCTGAAAGACGCTCACGAGCGCTGCGAACGTTTCGTGAAGTTGTACGAAACTACCAAACAACCAAGGAGTTGATTTACTATGTCCAAACAACCTATGGAAACCGATGTGCTGATCATCGGCGCCGGGGCGGTGGGGTGCGCAATCGCCCGCGAACTCAGCCGCTATGAGCTGAAAGTCATGGTGGTCGACAAGAACGAGGACGTGGGCGGCGACGCCTCCAAGTCCAACAGCGCGATCATCCACACCGGGTACGACGCCAAGCCGGGCACGCTGGAATCGGAACTCGTCGTCGCGGCGAACCCGATGTACGACAAGATCGCCGAGCAGCTGGACGTGCCCTTCGCCCGGATCGGCGGCATATTGCCCGCCTTCAACGAGGAGCAGTTCGAAAAACTCGCCGGATTGCGCGAAAAGGCGTTCCTGAACCGCGTTTACGACGTGGATTACCTGACGGCGAAGGAACTCTTGAAGATCGAGCCCAATCTGAATCCCAAGGTGATGGGGGGGCTTTACATTCCCCGCGAGAGCATCATCGATCCGTTCCTGCTCGTGATCGGCTACGCTGAAAACGCCTGCCAGAACGGAGTATCGTTCCTGCTCGGAACGCGCGTCACCGGGATCGGCACCGTCGACGGGGCGGTCACGGGCGTCTCCACCACCGCGGGCGACATCAAGGCGAAGTACATCGTCAACGCCGCCGGACTTTATTGCGACGAGATCGCCGCGATGGTCGGCAAGGCGGACTACCGCGTGAACCCGCGCAAGGGGCAGTTCTTCATCCTTGACCGCAACACCGGGTGCAAGGTCAACCACATCGTGCTGCCGATCCCGACCAAGGTGACCAAGGGCAAACTGATGTGCCCGACGATCCACGGCAACATGCTGGTCGGTCCCACGGCGGAGGATCTGGAGGACAAACTCGACCACTCGACCACCGCGGAAGGGCTGGACAGCGTCGCCCGCGACGTGGCGAACCTGATCCCCGGCGTGCGCCTCAACGAGACGATCACCCAGTACTGCGGACTGCGTCCCAACAAGGTGCCGGAAGGGGTCTGTGTCGACGTCTACGACGACGTCCGGAACTATGTGAACATCTCGGGCGTGCGCTCGACTGGGCTCACCGCTTCGGCGTCGCTGGGGCGGCACGTCGTCCGCAAACTCATGGAGATCGGGCTCACGGCGGAGCGTAAGGAAAGTTACAACCCGATCCGCAAGGGCATCCGGCTCTTCCGCGACATGGATTACGCGGAGAAGGCGGAGGCGGTCAGGCGCGATCCCCGCTACGGCAGGATCATCTGCCGCTGCGAGTGCGTGAGCGAGGCGGAGATCGTGCAGGCGATCCATTCGCCGATCCCCGCGCGTTCGGTCGACGCGGTCAAGCGCCGTCTGCGCGCCGGGATGGGGCGGTGTCAGGGCGGCTTCTGCGCCCCCCGGATCATCGGCATCCTCGCCCGCGAACTCGGCGTTCCCGAATCCGCGATACTGAAAAACCAGCCCGGCTCCTATATGGTGGTCGGCAAGTCCATTGAGTGAGGCGCATTATGAACGAAATACTTTGCGATGTGGCGGTGGTGGGCGCCGGGCCCGCCGGACTTGCGGCGGCTGCCGCGGCGAAACAGCAGGGCGCGAAACGGGTGATCGTCGTCGAACGCGACGCCGCCCCCGGAGGCATTCTGCTCCAGTGCATCCATCCCGGTTTCGGGCTCAGCTACTTCAAGGAGGAACTGACGGGACCGGAGTACGCCTCGCGCTTCGCCAAGAAGGCGAAGGAGGCGGGCGTGGAGTTCCTTACCGACGTGACCGTGCTGGAGGTCGGCGACGGATATTTGCGCTGCATCGGCGCGGCGTGCGGTCTGATCGAGGTCCGCGCCGGGGCGGTGGTGCTGGCGATGGGGTGCCGCGAACGCACCCGCGGCAGCATCCGCACCCCCGGGACCCGTCCCGCCGGGGTGTACACCGCCGGCGCCGGACAGCGGCTCGTGAACCGCCAGAACCTGATGATCGGCAAAAGGATAGTGATCCTCGGCTCCGGCGACATCGGGATGATCATGGCGCGGCGGCTGACGCTGCAGGGCGCAAAGGTCGAGGCGGTGGTGGAACTGCTGCCGTACCTCGCCGGTCTGACCCGCAATCGCGTGCAGTGCCTCGACGACTTCGACATCCCGCTGCTGCTCTCGCACACGGTGACGGAGATCCGCGGTCATCAGCGCGTCGAGGCGGTGAAGATCGCCGCCGTCGACGACAAGCGTCAACCCATACCCGGCACCGAGCGGGTGATCGAGTGCGACACGCTGCTGCTGTCGGTCGGGTTGATCCCCGAGAACGAACTCACCCGCGCCGCCGGGATCGCGATCGACCGCGTGACCAACGGTCCGAGCGTGAACCAGTACATGCAGACGAGTCTTCCCTCGGTTTTCGCGTGCGGCAACGTGGTGCACGTCAACGATCTGGTCGACAACGTCTCGCGCGAAAGCGAACAGGCGGGCCGCAGCGCCGCCAAGTTCGCGCAGGGAACTCTGCCCAAGGCGCGCGAGATCGCCTGCAAAGCGGCGGCGGGCGTGCGCTATGTGGTGCCCCAGCGGATCGTGCTCTCGGGAGAGGCGGAGGATCTGACGCTCTACTTCCGCGTACTGGCCCCGGGCGGCGCTTCGACGCTCACGGCGGCGCAGGCGGGCAAGTCGCTCGCGGACCGCAAGGTGCGGCGGGTCAGCCCCGGCGAGATGGAACACCTTAACTTGAAAAGCACCGCGCTCGGCGACGGCGACATCGAAGTCGCGCTCGCGGCGGAGGAGGTAAAGTAGTCATGGAAAAACTGATAATCTGCACGGTCTGCCCGCAGGGCTGCCGGATCACGGTCACGGGGGAGGGGAGCGACATCGCTTCCGTTTCCGGATTCACCTGTGCGCGCGGCGAAGCCTACGCCCGGCAGGAGTTCGTCTGTCCGGTGCGCATCCTGACCGGCTCGGTGCGCACCTGCGACTGCGCCGAACCGCTGCTGCCGGTGCGTTCCGCCGACCGCATCCCGCGCGACAAGATCCCGGAGTGCATGAAGATCCTGCGTACCGTCAAGGTCAAGCCGCCCGTTCACATCCGCGACGTGGTGGTGAAGGACATCCTCGGCACCGGCGTCGACATCGTCGCTTCCGGCGAACTCGCGGGCAAGTAACGGCGCCTTGAAAGTCCCGGTCGTCCGCTTTCTGTGTCCCCCGGATGCGGGCGGCCGGTCTTTTTTGACGGCTTTTGCACCGAAAAATCTCCCGGATCGTCCGTTTTGCACTTGCAAAAACAAGGTTTCCGATATAATTTAATCTCGTTTTGTCGTACGGAACACCGTACTTTTTCAAAAAATAAAACGAAGGTGTATCATGAAAGCATTGTGTTGGAGTCTGGTGATGTTGGCTGCCGCCGGGTTGTGCGGCGGCGAAGTGCTGATCGACGCGGGCAAGGCGGATGCGTTTTCCGCCGCTCCGGCGTTGAAGAGCGACGAGGAAGGCAATCTGATCCCCGCCGCGGGCAAGACCTATATCACTACGCAGGGCATTACCGTTGACGGCAAGAAACAGTACCGGATCAGCTTCGAGTACAAGGGCGGCGCCGACAACACCGGAGTCGCCAAGGCGGCGGTGGTGGCGATCCCCTACAACGCCAAAGGGCGGCGGATACAAGGCGGCAACATCGACCACATCGTCGGCAGCGAGACCACGCTGGCGGAAGAAGCTGCCGCCGGCAGCGACGAACTGATCCTCAACGCCAATCCGGCTTGGAACGCCGCGATCAAGCGCAAGGCCATCTACGCGGTCGGCTTCGGCGCGCGCAAGGATTACAAGGATCTGCCTAACTTCATGGTCATGACCATCAAATCGCAGCGCATCGACGATGACGGGCGCATCGTCGTCAAACTGTACAACAAGATCAAGAGCAACTGCAAGGCGGGGCTTATGGTGCGGCTGCACCGCTACGGCTGGAACGGCATCGGCAAGGTCGCGAAAAGTTCCGGCGAGTGGCAGAAGATGAGCTTCACCATCACGGGGTGGAGCAACCGGGCGGTCGCGGACAAGTGGTGGCGCGGCTCCAAGACCGCGAAGCTCGCGATCTACGGCGACCGTCAGAACGGCGACAACGTGATCCTGATCCGCAATCTGCAGTTGGAAGAACTGTAATTTCGGATATTCCGGCGGCGGCGGGCGTTCGGTCTGCCGCCGCCTTTTTTTTTTGCGTCGCGAAGTTGTCGATTCCGGGTATTTGCTTTTTGGCATGCGGCATGGTATTTTATTGGCGACACTGGAACTCGCGAAAGGGATAACGCCATGCACAATGTTCGGGATTTCGGCGCGGTCGGCGACGGTTCCGCCAGGGACACCGCGGCGATCCAGCGCGCGTTGGACGCGGGCGGGATGGTCTATCTGCCGCCGGGGGAATATCTGACGGGCACGCTTTATCTGCGCTCGCATGGCGGGTTGGAACTGTCGCCGGGAGCGGTGCTGCGCGGTTCTCCAGATCCGGCGGACTACGACGAAAACTGCTGCGCGCAGAACCGGGTGTTCGCCTCCGAGATGGTCAGCGGGGCGCATCTGATCGTCGCCTGCGAAGTGTGCGACGTGACGATCCGGGGCGGCGGGCGCATCCACGGCAGCCGGGAGGCGTTTTTCAGCGGAGAAGAGGATCCCAAACGCCCCGGCAAGTTTCTGCGTCCCGCGTGGCGGCCGGGGCAGATGCTCTTCTTCTGCGAGTCGACGGGGATAACCATCACCGATGTCGAACTTTACGAGTCCCCTTACTGGAGCTGTTTTCTGCACGGGTGCGAACAGATCGATATCCGCGGCGTGCGCATCCACAACCACCGCATGACCCCCAACAGCGACGGCATCGACCTCGACTGTTGCCGCTTCGTGACGGTCGGCGACTGCCGCATCGATTCCGGGGACGACTGCATCACGCTGCGCGGCAATCCGGACCCGCTCAAAACACCGCGTCCGTGCGAAAAGATCGCTGTCGCCAACTGCATACTTTCCTCGCCGTGTCAGGCGATCCGGGTCGGCGTAGGCAATGGATCGATCCGCGACGCGGTGTTCGACAACCTCGTGATCCACGACACCCGTTCGGGGATCCAGCTGGTCTCGCGCTACAGTTCGACGTCGCCGGGGGTCACGATCGAAAACGTGCTCTTCGGCAATATGGTCATGAAGTGCCGCCGCCCGCTGGCGGTGTTGAGCGACGTGCGCGGCGCGCGCGACGAGGCGGTCGGGGCGATCCGGAACGTGGTGTTCCGCAACATCCGCGCCGAGGCGGATCAAAGCTGCTTCTTCGAGGCGAACCGGCGCGGCGACATCACCGGTCT
>CACZPY010000270.1 GCA_902783135.1 uncultured bacterium | reverse complement strand
CGACATTCTTGTTCTCGACGAAGTTGATCGTCGCGCCCGCTGCGGCTTGCAGATTGTTGAGGGCGCCGCCCGACTGGACGTTGATCGTGCCGCTCGAGAAAACGTAGACCGTGCCGCCCGTGGCGGTGAGCTTGTTGATCGTCGCGCCGGAGCTGACTTCGACCTGCCCCGCAAGCATGGTGACGTTATTCACGACCTCGACCTTGCCCGTCGGGGTGGTGTCGGTCTCCTGAACGACGAGTTTACCGCCGTTGACCGCGATGTCGGCGGCGACGGCTCCGTTCTGGATGTAAAGTCCGCCGCCCGACACCTCCGCGCCGGAGATGCCAGCCTCGGCACCGCGCAGGATCACCTGACCGTCATACTGGGTGAGATCGGTCAAACTGCCGCCGCCCGTCGTGACGAAGATATTGCCGTTCACGACCGTCGCCGACGCGAAGCGCGCGCCGTCGAGCATGTATACCGCGTTGGCGCCGTACCGGCCGTCGATCGTGCCGCGCGAAACCACCGTACCGCTCGACATGTAGAGCTGACCGTTCGCCTCGGTATCCGTCGCATCGACGTCGAGGTCGTAGATCGTGGTGTCGCAGGCGATGATCCGCCCCGCGCCGGAAATCGAAAGGCTCGAAGCGACGAGCCCGCTCAATATCACCGAATTGACGCCGATGGCGAGGTTGTGGATCGCGCCGTCCGAGGTGTAAACGTTCGTGAGCGGAGCCACCGTGTCGCCGCCCAAGAATATCGCGGCGCCGCTTGCGATGTCGACACTGCCCGACAAGGTCACGTTGTTGATGAACTGCGCCGACGCTCCAGCTTGCACTTCGAGGTCGATGAAGGTCGCGCTTCTCGCCGTGAGCGTGCCGCCCTCGAGCACGGTCCCGGAGGCGGTGCCGTAGGCCTGCACCCGCATCGATCCCGCGCTCATCACCGTGTTTTCGACCACCGTGCCCTCGTCGAGCGCATAGAAAACGCCGCCCTTTACGGTCGTATCGGAGGCGGATGCCCCGGTCTGAATGTAGGCTTCGCCGTTTTCGACCGTGAGATCGGTCGCGCGATTGGTCGCGCTGCGCACGATCACCGTGCCGCCCGCGGCGGTGGCGCTGTCGATGAGCGCGCTGCCGTTCGCCTGGGTCGCCTGCAGATAACCGCCGTTCACGATCGCGCTTTCGATGGTCCCGGTGGTCACGGCGTTGAGAGTGCCGCCATTGACGGTCGCGTTGACGATCCGCCCCGAAACGCAGGCGCTCAGGTCGCCGCCCGCGTTCACGGTGACGTCGGTCGCCAGAGCCCCGTCGCCCTGCACCCGCGCCGAACCGCCGTTGGCGGTGAGGTCGGTCGCCGTGCCGCCCACCATGTAGAAAATGCCGCTCCCGGCGATCTCGATGTTCGCCCCCGACGCGCCCGACTGCAGATAAGCCAGCCCGCCCGAGACCTTGAGGTTCGTCACGCTGTTGGTCGCGTAATCGACCTGCATCGTGCCGCCGTACACGGTGGTGTCGTCGAGCCACGCTTTGCTGTCGCGGGCGTAGAGGACGCCGCCGCTGAGGATGATATCTTCGATCTTTGCGCCGTTGTTGGCGCTCAAGGTTCCGCTCATGACCGTCACGTTAGACGCCGTCGCGCTGGACTGGATATAGACCGTGCCGCTCAACAGCGTGGTGCTGGCGGCGCTGTTGGTCGCGTGGCGCACGACCATCACGCCGCCGTCGACGGTGGTGCTCTCGAACCTGACGCCGCCGTTGGCTTGAGCGGCGTCGAACCTGCCGCCGCGGATGATCGCGCTCTCGACGAGCGCGCTGTTGAAGGTGCTGACGTTGACGTTGGCGCCATCGACGACCAGTTCGCGCAACGTACCGGAGTTCACGACGACGTTGCCGCCCGAAACCGTGAGATCGGCGAGTTCCGCTCCCGTGCCGACGCTGACCGTGCCGCCGTTCTGCCACGCGCCGGACGCCTTGGCGTTGAAATCGACGCGGTACAGCCCGCCCGTGACCGCCGCGTCGGTCGCGCTGGTGCCGTCGTACAGCGCGTAGAGCGTACCGCCCGTGACCGTCATCTTATCCGCCGACGCGCCGGACTGGATGTAGGCTTCGCCCGCGGCGACCGTGAGGTTGGTCGCGCGATTGGTGGCGCTGCGCACCACCACCATGCCGGTACTGCCCGCGACGGTGGCGCTGTCGATGAGCGCGCTGCCGTTGGCTTGGATCGCCTGCAGAGTACCGCCGTTCACGACCGCGCTTTCGATGGTCCCGGTGGTGACGGCGCAGAGCTGACCTCCGTTGACGGTGGCATTTGTGATCTTGCCCGTGATGCAGGCGCTCAAATCGCCGCCCGCGTTGACGGTGACGCCGGTCGCCGACGCTCCCGCGCCCTGCACCCGTCCCGAACCGCCGTTGGCGACGATCTCGGTCGCGGTGCCGCCGACGATGTACAAAATGCCGCTCTGCGCGACTTCGATCTTCGACCCCGAAGCGCCGGTCTGGATATAAGCGTAGCCGCCGTAAGCCTTGAGGTCGGTGACGCTGTTTCCGGTGCTGTTGACGATCATCGTGCCGTTCTCGACCGTAATGTTTTTGAAGCTTACGACCGTTCCGGCGTCGGGCGCCTGAAGCGTGCCGCCGTTGACGGTCGCGTTCTCGACCGACGCGCTGTCGGTGGCGCTCAAGGTGCCGCCCGTGATCGTCGCACCGACGATCCGCCCGCCGGTATTCGCGCTGACGTTGCCGGTCGTGAGCGTGACTCCGGTCACGAGCGCGCCGTTCTGGACCCGGAGCTTGCCGCCGTTCACCGTTACGTCCGCCGCCGACGCATAGCTGTCGTTGTGGACGATCAGTTGACCGCCCGTCACCGTCGCGCTGGACGCCGAACCGCCGTTTTGGATGTAGGCGACGCCGTTCACGACCGAAAGGTTGGTGGCGAGATTGCCGGCGGAGCGCACGATGAGGCTGCCGCCGTTGACGGTGGTGCCGTCGAAAGTCGCGGCATCGGTGCTGTAGATCGCCTGCAGCGTGCCGCCCGTGACGGTGGTGCCGGAGATGTTCGCCCCGGCGGTCGCGCTGATCGTGCCGCCAGTGACGGTACCGCCCGTGATCGTTCCCTTGAGCAAGCCGCTGTCGAGAGAGGAAATGACGCCGGTCGTGAAGGTCGCGTTATTGAGTGTTGCGCCCTGATCGATCCGCACGGTGCCGCCCGCGACCGTGATGTCCGCCGCGAAGGAGCTCGCACGCAGCGCGAGCACCCCGGAGACGACCGAACTCGACACCGCCGTGTTGGAGGTCGCGCTGACCGTCCCCCGGATGGTGGCTCGCTCGAACTTAACGCCGTCCCAGAGGTCGATGTTGAGCGAATTATCGTAATCGTAGAAGGTGTCGCCCGAGGCGTAGGCGGCGGCGCAGCCGTAGATGCCGCCGACCGCGATGTCGAAGTTGTTTCCCGCCAGCTTGCCGTTCGTGAACTTGATCGTGCCGCCCGCCTTGACGGTGAGATCTTTGACCATGCACCACGTCGTCGCAAAATCGGCACTGCCGCCGGAGGAGATCGTCATCGCCGAGGCGCACGCGCGATTGGCGAACTGGGCGTGACCGCCGGAATCGACGGTGATATTCGTGTAGACGATGCCCATATCGGAACCGTTGCCGCTCATCACCAGCGTCTGGTAGTCCGGGGTGTAGCTCACATAACTGTCGCTGGCGAGCTTGAGATCGCTGGCGGCGGCGGAGATCGTTGCACTCGACTCGTAATTGTAACTCATGACCGTTCCCTCATTATTGAAAAAAATTGATTTGAGATCATCAGAAAACTTGCGATGCCGGAGCGTTGATTTTTCCTTGTTTTTCCTCCTCCCGCGCCGGTACGCGGACCGAAATTCATATTTTTATGACAGAATCCCTGTTTCGTCGGTTCCCAAACGGTTTTTGACCGTAAAATCCAAAAATCGACAAGGTTTCAAGCGATATTTTTTGTGCCGATACCATGTCCCGTCAACATAAAATACCCCGGCTCGGCAAAAATAAAATACAAAAATTTATCATCGGCGATACAAAAAATTTCTACGCGCGCGTATGTATATGTACTTGAATGCGCGATAAGCAGAAGACGAATACCGATTACAAAGCGGGAAGCGTTTTACGCCGTATCGAGTACGGATAGGTACGGAGAAAGTTTTTCCGCCTCCGCCCCTGTTCGTGCGCGTCAACGCGGGGCGGATCGGAAGAAAAAGTCAGATCCGCTTGATCTTCAGCCGGAAATGCCCGGGCGAGGTCCCGAAGTGCATCCGAAACCGCGAGGAAAAGTGATATGCTGTGCGGTAGCCGAGCTGCCGCGCCGTATCGGCGATCGAATTGCCGTTGTGCAGGAGTTCCGCCGCGCGGTGCATTTTGAACTGTTCGATGTAGTTCTTGGGGCAGACTCCGGTCTGGGCGATGAAACTGCGGCGCAGTTTTCCGTAGGACATGCCGGAAATTTCGACCAGATCTTCGACCGTCCACCAACGCTCGGGAGCGCGCTTGATCGCCGCGATGACTTCCTCTATTGCGTCTCGCCGGGGCGTCTGACGGCACTTCTGATTGTACATATCCATCAAAATTTGCATCAGCGCCAGATTGGCGTTGAGCTGCGCCGAGACGGAGGGGTCGCGTACCATCTCCGCGATGGTGCGCAGTTTGCGCTGGGTGCCGAGCGGATAGACCCCCGCGCTCAGGATCCCGTCTTCGTGGAGCCGGTCCGCCACAGGTCCCAGAAACAACAGCGTATCTTCGATGTAGATGTTATCGTCCGTGCTGCCGAAAGCGTTGACCATGCCGGGGGTGACCACGACGCAATCCCCCTCGCGGACGTGCTGCTGACTGCCGCCGTCGAAAGAGGCGAGCCCTTCGCCTTCGGTGAGGAGCGACAGATTGTAGAAGTCGAAACACCGCAGCGGACAGTTCTTCATGCCGCCCGGAGCCTGCCGGGTCGTCTGACCGCCGATGATCCACAGACCATAACGGCGGTGGATCTCGCCGCCGCCGCTGATGGGACGATAGATGCGGCGGTTGTTGTTCGTATTCAGCGCGGTGATGCCTTCCAGCAGCGGTGCCATGATCTCTGCCTGATCCTCCGGAATGACAGTTGAACGGATGCCTGTCCACTAATATACATTGCCCCGGCGGGTTTTCAATACCGTTTTCGGAACGACGCGCCGTATCGGAGACCGGTATTAGCCATAGCGGTTTCGTCTGCGGACTCTTCGAGTGGCGGACGGCAGATTTTTGTGGTTTCGAGTTAACCACTATGATTAAACCTGACAAGAAAACGGCGAAACTCCGCGCTTACACTATACTCACGGGGCAAAAATGGGGAATTTTTGGATTTTTGAGGTTTAATAAATGGCGGAGAGCGTTTCTTTCGAACCCCCTGTGTCTGAAACCCGGTTTTAACCTCAAAAAACTCAGAATTTTCATGTGAAATCAAGTTTAAAAATCGCTTCAATTTTCACATTCTGAGTCAGAATGGTTCTCCGCCCGTTGACAGTAATATATCCCCCTTTTATCAAATTACAACCTTATTCCGGCAGTTCCTTTGAAAATTCGTCGATCATTTGATGGGTTACTTTCGGCAGAATTTCCCAGCCGGTCGGGGGCTCGCTCCACCAATTGTAGGTCGCGCCGCCGAAGCTGGACCCGACGGTCATCGTGTAAAAGGTCCCATCGCAGCCCGCCACCTCCTGGGGCATCAGCGGGATTTTTGTGCTCCGTAGTTCATCCAGAATGCCGG
>CACZPY010000269.1 GCA_902783135.1 uncultured bacterium | reverse complement strand
TCGTCCGGAGTCATGTCGTCAAGGAAATCCTGCATCAACCGGCGCAGCGTATCGCGCACCCGGATCAGTTCCTCGCGACCGCGCGGGGAGATGCGGATCAGCACCATCCGCCGATCCCGGGCGCTGTGCAGACGCTCCAGTTCGTCCTTCTGGACCAGCGTTTCGACCATCAGCGACACCGCGCTGCTGGATAAATGCAACTCCTCGGCAAGGCGTTTGAGCGAAATGCCTTCCTCGTTGTCACGGGTGAGCTTACCCACCGTCTGGATCAGCTGCAGCTGACGCGCCGTCAGCGCCATGAACTCGGAAACCAGCCGTTCGGGGTGCGACAGCACCACCTTTTCGCGCAGTTCGTCCACGCAGTCGGAAAGCAGGTACCAGAGCCGCAGTTTGTCTTCGAACATGATCCATCCGGTCGGAAAATTAAAGTTTCATTAATATAGCCCGGCAAATCCGCTTTGCAACGACGCCCCGCGATATTTTTGCGGAAAACTCCGGAACCGTGCCGCCGCCGGAAAAATATCCGGCATTTTGTGCGCTTTTCGGTTTGACATCCTCGCCATTCATGGTATAGTTGATAAAAGAACGGGAACGGCTCCGCCCCTTTGTTACGGCAAACGGACGGGCATCGCGTCAAGAAAACGGCTGCGCGCGGAAAGTTGTCCGCGGGCGGCTTGACCACTGAAAAGCCCTGAAAAGAGGAGTATCGGGAGATGATTACTGGTATCGTGTTGATCAATGTCGAGCGGGCGATGATCGGAGATGTGATCGCCGGACTGCGCAAGATCGATGGAGTTTCCGAGGTCTACAGCGTAGCCGGCGAATACGATCTGGTTGCGATCATCCGCGTCAAGGACAACGCCGAACTGGCGGACATCATCGCCACCAAGATGACGCGCGACCTCGACGGCATCATCCACACCAAGACGCTGGTGACGCTCACCGCGTACTCGAAGATCGATTTGGAAAAGGTCTTTCTGGGGTAATTCCGACTGCGGGATTTTTTCCGAAGGCGGCGGCATCCGGCGATGCCGCCTTCTTTTTTGACATCCACTATTTCCGTGTTAATTGCCGGGGCGGTGGCGCCCGCGCACAAAAAACTCTTTATTGATGCCGACCGTTCTTGAAAAAATACGGGAGGAACACTATATTCTATACTTATACCGGCTGTCGGCCCCCTTGGCACGTCAGTCGGTCGCAGAGTTCGAGTGAAATGCGGAACACGCTTGTTTCATAAAGTAAAAGGAGAATCGAGAAAATGTCCAAATTCATGACCGTCGCCGCCGCCGAAACCGCCGCTCCGGCGCCCCAGACCGTCCAGCGCACCGAGGTCCCCGCCGACAACGGCGCCAGCGCTCAGCCGCAGCAGCCGCAGGGCAACCCGTGGATGTCGATGCTGCCCTTCATATTGATCTTCGTGGTCATGATCTTCTTCATGAACCGCTCGCAGAAAAAGCAGATGCAGAAGCGGCAGGAGATGATGGAAAAGATCACCAAGGGCACCAAGGTACTGCTCACGAGCGGCATTTACGGCACGGTGACCGAGGTCCGCGACGATTCGATGATGGTCGAAATCGCCGACAACGTCCGGATTCGGGTCAACAACTCCGGCATCGCCGGCGTCGATGCCCCCGCAGCGGGCGAAAAGACCGGGAGCAAGTGACACCATGGAGCGCGGATCGCTGATATTGAGGACCATCGTCGTCGCGATCGTGGTGACGGTGTTCGCGCTGTCGCTGCACCCGCTGGTGCAGCGCGACTACTACGCGGTGTTCATCGAAATGCTGCGCGACAAAAAGGATGTTCCCAAGGCGCAGGTGCTGGTCGAGAAAGCGCAGGCGCTGCAGAAGGAGGATCCGGCGCTCTACCAGTCGCAGGCGCTGCTGCGCGTCGCCGACGAATCGGGCACCGACCTCACTTCGATGGTCAAGACCGCCGGCGACATCCAGAACAACCGCGACGTGTTGAGTTTGATCCGCAAAAACGCCTCCAGTTCGATCCGGCTCGGCTTGGATCTGAACGGCGGCGTGGAGTTCTACTTGGAACTCGTGCCGGACGAAGAACTCCTGAACCGCTTCCAGACCTTCGCCAACGGCAACGGCGTCAGCCGCGCCGAAATGGAAAACCGCATGAAGGACGAGTTCGACCGTTACCGCGATGTGGCGATCGAGATCCTCCGGCAGCGTCTGGAAAGCCAGAAAATATTCGAGGCGGAGATCGCCCCCTCCGGCGACCGCTACGTCGCGCTGCGCGCGCCGATCGTCGCCAAGGATGAAAAACTCAAACTGCTCGAACTGATCAAGATGAGCGCCAAGCTGCGTTTCCGTCTGGTCCACGAGCGCAATGCCGAACTGATTTCCCAGTATCTCGCCGATCCGCAGAACTTCCGCGTCCCGCTGGGGTACGAATTGATGAGCGTCACCGATGTCGGCGCGGACAAGCGCCCGCACGTCAATTACTACTTGGTTTCGCGGCGGATCGAAATGGACGGCAAGGGTGTCAGCATGGCGTATCCCAACAAGAACCAGTGGGGACAGCGGGAGATCGATCTGCGGTTCAGCCCGCAGGGCGCGGAGGATTTCGCGCGGATAACCACCGCCAACGTCAACCGCCAGCTCGCCATCGTACTGGACGGCAAACTTTACTGCGCACCGAACATCAAGCAGCCGATCACGGGCGGCGCCGCCCAGATCACCGGTAGTTTCTCCGAAGACGAGGCGAAGTCCATCGCCGACGCATTGGTGAGCGGCAGCTTCCCCTTCCAGATCAAGGTCAACGCGGTATTCGACACCGATCCCAAACTCGGCGCCGCCAATGTCGCCAACGGGATCTGGGTCGGCGTGTTCTCGCTTTTGTGCGTGGCGCTGTTCATGATCTTCTACTACCGGCTCTGCGGCGTGATCGCGGTCGGCGCGCTGTGTTTGAACATGGTGCTCATCATGGGCGCGATGGCGGCGTTCGACAGCACGCTGACGCTGCCGGGCATCGCTGGCATCATCCTGACGATCGGTATGGCGGTCGACGCCAATGTGCTGGTCTTCGAGCGCATCCGCGAGGAACTGGCGAACGGTCACAAACTGAGGACGGCGGTCGGCATTGGTTACGAACGCGCCTTTTCCGCGGTCTTCGACGCCAATATCACCACGTTGCTGACCTCGGTGATATTGATGTTCGTCGGCACCGGCGCGGTCAAGGGGTTCGCCGTCACATTGAGCATCGGAATCCTTTCCACGCTGTTCACGGCGCTGTTCGTGACGCGGCTGGTCTTCGATTACATACTGAAATTCAGCGGTATCGAACATATATCCATGCTTCACATCTTCGAGAAGGCCGCCTACAAGTTCATGAAGATGTGGCGTTGGGCGCTCGTGTTCTCCGGTGCGCTGATACTGCTGCTGGTGGGCACGCTGATCGTGCGCGGCAAGTCGGTGCTCGGCGTCGACTTCACCGGCGGCACCTCGGTATCGTTCAACTACGCGGAGCAGATCCCGCAGGAGGAGATCGAAAAGTTTCTGCGCGCCCAAGGGTATGACGAGCCCAGCGTGACCTACAAGTTCAACGCCGCCGCGCAGGACGGCAGAAAACTCGAGATCACTGTGCGCGGCGATCTGACGCAGGGCACCGGCGAGGAACTC
>CACZPY010000268.1 GCA_902783135.1 uncultured bacterium | reverse complement strand
GTGCCCGCGCGTGTTTTTTGGAGAGGACGACTTCAATGATGTGGGCCGTGACGCGCAGCAGCGGGATGTCGTTGTTCGTGAAGGTATGGTCGACGCCCTCGAAGTTGAATCCGACGGTCCCCTTCACTTCGCCGTCGCAGACGATGTTCGACAGGAAGATCGCCCGGAGGTCGAGGGCGATGGCCGCCTGGCGCCAATCCTCCTCGACGGTCTTCCAGTCGAAGGAGCGGATGTCGCTGCAGATGAACGTGCGCTTGTCCTCCGTATCCTCCAAGACGCCGCGGACGCGGGAAAGCTTGCGCCCCAGCATCCGCAATGATGCGTGCGCATGGGTCGGTTCGACATATTCGAAAACGCAGCGCGCTTTCGTGCCGCCATCCTCATGCTTGATCAGGCAGGCGCGGCTGGCGCCGAGGATCTTGCAGACGGTTTCCAGCGTGTGCTGGATGCACAGATCGAGATCGTCCTCGCCGATGATGTCCTCGAGCAGCTGGTTGATGACGCCCCGGTTCTGCAAAAGCCGGTGCATATCCGTGACGTCGCTGGCCGCCGCCAGCAGCAGACGATGTCCGCGGGCATCCTTGAACACCCGCATGAGGGTCTTGATATAACGGAGGTTGCCGTTGCCGTCCGGCAGCTCGCCTTCGATCTCCGTGAGACCGTCCGTTCCGGTCGTGGGAATATTGATCTGGTCGGCATAGCCGAGGGTCGCTTCATCGTGGAAAAGATCGCGGTCCGTCTTGCCGACGATCTCTTCGGGGGAGATGTTGAAGACTTTGGCGAACGTCTGGTTGCACGACAGATACCGGAAGTCGTCGTCGATATCCTTCACCGTGAACATGAAGGGGATCGAGTTGATGGCGGTGTTCCACAAGGCCTGGGTGTCTTTCAGCTTCAGCATATTTTCCGCAAGTTCGGTCACGTCCTGCACGATGCCGCTCACCGCGTTCGGCTTGTGCGGGTCGAGCGTGAGTTTCATGCGGTAGTAGCGGAGGTCGTCGGAAGAAGCGCCGACCCGGAACGAGAACTGCACCGTCTCGCTTTTCTTTTCGAGCAGGGCGTTGATATTCTGTTTGAAGATCGGAATGTCTTCCGGATAGACCCATTGTTCCTCGAGCAGCGCGTGACCGTTCTCGTCCTCGGGCCACAATTCATGAACGAGGTTGGACCCGGTGCGTATGCGCGTGCTGAAATCGTAGTGGAACGATGCGAGACGTGCCAATTCGGACGCGCCCTCGAGGTCGGTCAGAACGGTCGTTTTTTCGTTGTAGGCGGCCTGTGCCTGCTGCAATGCCTCCTCGAGTTCCTTCTGCTTCTTTTCGAGTTGTTCCCTCAGTTCGGATTCCTGACGGTTCTGTTTTTCGATGGTTTCGGCGTGTTCCACAAGTTTGCGGTTCGCTTCCGCCAGACGTGTTCCGGCGGCCTCCTTTTCCACCATCCGGAGCCTCGTGCGCCGGATATCCCGCGCGAGGAGGACGATGATGACGGCGGCGATCGCGACGAGGAACGACCCGAACAGCCACAGATAGTCGAGCAGCACATCCTCCAGCCGATAGGCGGAATGCGCATACATGTAGCGGTGCGACTTGGTTTGCGCATAGTCGCTCCCGAGCACGTCGAGTCCGCGGTTCAGCAGCTTCAGGAGCCCTTCGTTGCCGGCCCCCACTCCGAAGTAGCGGTCGTCGTTTCTTCCCAGCTGATGCAGCGAGAGATCTTTGTATTTTCTGTTCTTCAGGATGTAATTCGCCCGCAGACCGTTCAAAGTGGTGCAGCTGACGTCGCCGGAAACCACCGCATCGAGGCAGGCGTCGATGGAGGGAAGCCGCGTCACCTTGGAATACGGGAAGATCTTGACGATGAAGTTGTACTGCATGCGGTTGTCTTTGTTGATCGCGAAATGCGCCGTCGTGCTTTTCGTAAAGGCGCCTTTGTACACCAGCACGGTGGATGTGGAGGTCACGGGGACCGATCGGGACAGTCCGCTCCCACTGACGACGGAGGTCCCGCCGCCCACGGGAAACGCCACATCGATTTTACCCGCCTCCACGTCGGCGATCAGGGCGTCATAACTCGCATAACCCGTGTAGGCGACTTTCAGATTTGCGATCCCCAGACTGGCGAGGATATCCGGGATGATGTCCTTGACGATGCCGGTCGCCTTGCCGTTCTTGTTTTTCCCGCTGTACGGCATGTAATTTTCGAAAAAGCCGACCCGCAGCGTATCATGCGATCCCACCCATTGCTTTTCGGCGGGGGACAGGGCACGGGCCGAAATGCTTTTCGAATAATATTTCATATTCAGGAGGTAGAGAAAATTCGGCTCGTCGGCCGCCAGCTCCGCTTGCGCCTTGTCGAGCTGGGACAGCAAGTCGGGGCGGCGGGCGCTGACGCAGAGAAAATAACTGGAAGTTCCGAAAGACGCGATGACTTCCGCATTGTCGCGACCGTAGGTCCCGTTGCCTTCGGCGGCGAGGACATCGATCTTGCCCGAATCGAACGCGACCAGCAGCGTCGTGTAATCCCGGTATTTCGTGACCTTGGCGGCGACATGCTGCTTCGCCAGATATTTATTCAGCACATCTGCCAGGGCGCTGTCCAGCACGCCGATGTTTTTCCCTTCGAGCGTCTTCGGGTCGGAGGTGATGCCGCTGTCGTCGCGATGCTTCACGAGGTGGTAGGTCTCTTTGCCCATGGGCGCCTTCGGATAACCGATCACGCCCTGACGCTCCTTCTTCCATGCCAAGCCGGCGAGCAGGTCGATCTTGCCGTCAATGAGCATTTGGTACAACTCGGCGTACTCGCCGTAGACATATTCATATTTCCAGCCGGTGTACCCCGACAGTTTCCGATAGTACTCGTACGCGTAACCGGTCTTCGTGGCGCCTTTCCGGGCGCCTTCCTGAAAGACTTCGTTCTCGTAGTAGCCGACCTTCACGATGCCGCGCTCTCCGGCGGAGACGGCGAGGGGAAGCGCCAGAGACACGATCATGAACGCGCAACAAAAGACTTTCAGACGCTCGGACAAATGCTTTGCGTCGGTGTGCTCCTGCCGGAAACGGTACATCGCCGAGCGTATGGAGGAAACGATATTACTCATGCCTTCGCGTTCTTTCGGACTTATTTCATACAGCAGTTTGTTCATTATGGAAACCATATGGATCTATTGATTTTCGCAAAAAAAGTCAAAATATACTATACCCCCATCCGCAGCAAAAAGCAAGTACAAAATGAACTTACGGACGACATACTGTCACTGTAAGCTTGGGGGACCAGAATTTCGTCTTTTCGCTTCGCGGTTTCTTTTTACCGCATGATTCGAAGAGGGGAGGGGGCGATCCCGTCATTGAGCCGAAACGAGGGCGACGCGGAAGCCGACGTCATCGTCGCAGAATCCGGGGGCGTCGCAGTCTCTGGATGCCGAACTGCAGAACTTGGCGACATAGTACCAGCTGCCGCCCCGATTCACGCGGAACGAGCCCCGGTTGTCCGTGAGAAATTCCGGGTCGCGGGCATAACCGACTTCGTACAAGTCGAGGCACCACTCCCATACATTCCCGCTCATATCGTACAATCCGAGCTCGTTCGCCTTCTTTTGCGCCACCGGATGCGTCTTCTTATCGGCGTTGCCGTCGTGCCACGCGACCTCGTCGAAATCATTGCTGCCGCTGTGGGTGAAGTTGCGACTTTTGTTGCCGCCCCGCGCCGCGTATTCCCATTGCGCTTCCGTCGGCAAAGTGAAGGTCCATCCTCTCGGCGCCTTGCCCATCTTGTTCAGTTTGGCGCAGAACGCCATCGCATCGCTCCAGGACACCTGCTCGACCGGCAGATCGTCACCCCTGAAACCGGACGGATTGTTACCCATCACCGCTTGGTACTGCGCCTGCGTCACTTCGGAACTGCCGATATAGAAATCCTGGGTCAATGTGACATCGTGTTCCTTGGCGTTGCCCCTGTTCCCGCCGTCGCGCGCACCCATGACGAAAGTACCCGCTTCGACTTTCACCAATTCCATCTTGACATTGTTCGGCAAGGCGATCGTAAGTTTTTCGCCCTTGGCGGCGGGGGCGGCTTCCGGCTGCGAAAAGAACTCCGGGAACTCTTTTTTCAACGCGTCGATCTTTTCGGCGTCCGAGGCCTGACTGTCGGCGATTTTGACGAGTTTCCGATGCCGCGTCCGATAAACCACGGAGGTCGTTTCATAACGCTGCTTGAGCCAATTTTCCGTTTTTTCCAACGTGGTGTAGAAATCTTCCGCCGCGTAAGATACGCCGCACAACAGCAACACCGTGCAAATCGACCAAAAACGTTTCAACATACCCAAATCCTCATGGTCCAATGATTAAAACGCCGATCCAAAGATGCGTACTCAGTAAAAATCAATATAATATACCTTGGCAAGCCGAAAAATCAAACGGCGAAAAGCCGGTCCGAGCCACCCGGTGCAGAGCGCCGGGCCGACGCGAAGCGAAGTTTAAGTTCCTTTTCGAGACGAGTTTCCCGGCGGCAGTTGAAACCACTGTCCCCGCGCACGGGCATGAAAAAACCGCCGGGAGGTAGTTCCGGCGGCTGAAAGAACCGAACGGTCGGATTGTATAATTGCTACTCGACCTTTTCGAAGGTCGCCTTGATCGTGATGGTGTCGCCGTCTTCGACGATGATCCCGCGGGCGGCCTTGGTCCACTTGCTGAAGGTGAACGGGACGTTCTTGTTCGGTCTGCCGTCCAGCACGAACTCGGTGCATTTGACTGTCATCCGGCTGACGACCCCCACGCCGGCACGCCAGATCTCGGGATTCACGGAAACGACCAACTCGCCCGAGCCCTTGATCTTGAAAGTCAACTCGACCGACGGCGCCCGGTCGATCTCGATGAGCACCGGCCAAGCGTACCCCTTGAGCTTCGACTTGGCGGGGAACTTGATCGATTTGCCCATCGTCACTCCGGCGGGGAACTCGCCGACCGGTGTGATCTTGCCCTCGTCGGAGTAGAAATTGAGGGACATGCCGAGCGAATCCGCCGCAAACGCACCTACCGAAGCCGCAAACGCGAACACCCCGGTCAACAAAATCTTCTTGAACATCGCATTTCTCCTTTTTTGATTTTCGTGCGGGAAAACCACGCGATATTTTATATTATAGCGCCGTACCTGCGGTTTTTCAAGCGACGAGCCGATGTGATTTTCCGCATTCCGCGATAAATCGATACCCTTGTGTAACGATCGGAATGCTCAACTCGACGCTGTTTGAAGCGCTAAAAAGTCATAAAGTATTGGTAATAAACGCTGTTTATTCGCGGTCGCGAGCTCGCGTCCTAACGGCGTTTTTCGCGCTATTGATTCTCCGCCCGCCAAAATCCCTCCTCGAATCGAAAGGACTTGCGCTGTTTCGCCGTCATAGACACCATTTGACGGAGAATTTTCTACACCAAAGACCGGGTTCGCAACCGAAGATGGAGGTAATTCCGGCAAAAACGAACCCGGACTTTCGGTTTTTACCGGCTTTTACCGGATTTCCCCGTTTTATAGACACCGCGCCTCTATCCCGCTCCGACCTTTTGCCTCCCGATCCGGCGCGGCACTTTCCGCTTGAGGGTAAAAACCGAAAGGTCGGAACGGACAATGTTTTTTTAGAATCGCCCTGTCCGATCAAGGCGGCAGCTTTTCACTTCGTGCGGCTTAGGGTAAAAATACTATATTTTCGCATCTTCGGATTAACAGGGACGAGGTTTGACTCCCGGTTCGAGGAGGGCTGATTGACACGCGAAAAAACTTCCCCATTTTCCCCGTTTTTGCAGTTTTTTCCCCATTTTTTCCCCAAAATCAGCAAGACGGGGTTCTGTTGAGGAAGTGCCATAACGTGCCAAAGCGCAAAGAGGAACGGCAAGATCGTCCTTTTTTTGAGGTTAAATCTTAGTTTGCGGTATCAGCCGCCCGGACTACCGTTCCCCCCAGGTATCTTATTCCCCGGCGGAAAATTTCTCTTTCATACGTTCCAGAAATTTTTCGGCGGCTTCGGAAAAGATCCGGTTCTTTTTCCAGACGATGTCGAGGCCGGCTTCCAATTTCGGAGTCAAAGGCCGGAAGCAGAGGTCGCTCTGACTGGTGGCGTTGATGAGCCGATCCAATGTCAGCGCGCAGCCGACTCCGGCGCGGACCAGCAACGCGGCGTTGAAGATCAGATTGTAAGTCCCGGCGACGTTGATGCGCTCGCTCCATTCACCCATCCACGAGGCGACGGGATCGTTCAGTTTTTCATTCTGGAAGATCTGTCTGGACATCAAAAGCGGAATATCGGCAAGGTCGCACGGACGGATTGTTTTTCGTTTGGTGAGCGGATGGTCTCTGCGGAGCGCCAGTCCCCAGATGTCCTTGATCGGAAGCGACAAACTGTCGTAGCGGGAAATGTCCACCGGCTGGATGAGAATTCCGAAATCCAAAACGCCATGCTCGAGCCGCACCGTCACATCCTCGGAATTTCCGCTGTAAAGATGGAACCGGATCTGCGGAAAATCTTTGCGGAATGTGCTGATGATCTCCGCCAGAGGCGCAAGAGCTGCGCTTTCGCCTCCGCCGATGTAAACATCTCCGGAGAGCGTGCGGGAATTGGTATGAAATTCGGTTTCCGTCTGATCGACGATCTCCATGATCTCCTCGGCGCGCTGACGGAGCAGCATTCCGTCCCGGGTGAGGGAAACGTGATGACTGCCGCGCACGAACAGCTTTTTGCCGAGTTCGTATTCCAGATCCTGCAGCTGCCGCGACAACGTCGGCTGGGTGACGTGCAGACTGCGCGCCGCTGCGGTCATGCTGCCGGTTCGAGCCACACTCAAAAAATACTTCAGAACTCTGAGTTCCATGATCCGCCCCCCTTCGCTGTTTATCCGATAATATACATGATTCATCAATGCCTTTCAAGCATACCATCATATAAAAACAAAGTATTTGCTATTTCAATTGACGGCTCGTATATTATCCCAGAAATCAAAAAACACCACCCAAAAAAAGGAGAATGGAAAATGAAAAAAATCGGAAAAATAATCGGTCTGACTCTGCTCGCCGGAATCGCATTAACCTCTTACGGAAAGGATATACCGAAAATGACGGACATGAAAAATCCGGGCGTACAGGACGAGAAACTCCAACTCTCGCAGGAGTGGGACAAGATCTTCCCCAAGAGCGACAAAGTCGATCATTGCAAGGTAACTTTTCACAACCGCTTCGGCATCACGCTTGCCGCCGACCTCTACAAACCGAAAGGCGCCACGGGCAAACTCCCCGCCATCGCGGTTTCGGGTCCGTTCGGTGCGGTCAAGGAGCAGTCCAGCGGGATCTATGCCCAGCAGCTCGCGGAACGGGGCTTCCTGACCATCGCCTTCGATCCCTCGTTCACCGGCGAATCGGGCGGCACCCCCCGCTATGTTGCGTCGCCTGACATCAACACGGAGGATTTTTCCGCCGCAGTGGATTATCTGAGCAACCGTCCGGATGTAGATCCGGAGCGGATCGGCATCCTCGGCATCTGCGGCTGGGGCGGCATGGCGATAAACGCCGCCGCCATCGACACCCGCATCAAAGCAACGGTTGCCGTCACCATGTATGACATGACACGCGTCATCGCCAACGGCTACAATGACGCGGACGACAATCCGCAGTCGCGGCGGAAACTGCGTCAGGCGTTGAACGCCCAGCGCACCAAAGATTATGCCGCCGGGTATTATGAACTCGCTGGCGGGGTGATCGATCCGCTCCCCGCCGACGCGCCGCAATTCGTCAAGGAGTATTACGACCATTACAAGACCAAACGCGGTTATCATCCGCGCTCGC